>JAIXSF010000212.1 GCA_027484835.1 Rhizobiaceae bacterium
CGACCTGCCGAGCCAGAAGATCTGCACCGAGATCGACGCTCCGGCTGTGCTGAAGCTGATCCACGACGTCATCGCTGCGGTCCGCGAAGACTGAGGCGCCTGAACGGCAGGCAAAGAAAAACCCCGGATCTGCCGACAGATCCGGGATTTTTCATGTGTGCGGGTCCGACCGAAGCCGGGGCCGATCAGCCGTTGACGGCGTGACGGGCAACGCGACGAATGTCTTCGCGGCCGATGCCGAGGTCACGGAGTTCGCGGTCCGACATGCGGCCGAGTTCCGTGATGGTCTGACGGTACTTGCGCCAGTTGTTGAGCGAGCGAGCGATGTTCATGTGGGTCTACCTCTTTGGTGGTTGGACCCATCCGTGGGCCCCTTCGAATTTGATGAGCCGAATATATGCTGCGTTGCGAAACGTTTGAAGACATAATGCGGCAGAGCACCCATGCGTCCGATGCATATCAATCGATTTAACGCTTTGTTAATTGATGCTTTTTTGAGCGTTTGCATTCTGTCGAACAGCGCCTGGAGAATGGGCGGCAGGGACATTGGTCTCGAGGCGGAATGCTGAAGAGGAAACGCCGGACAAAAAAATAACGCTCACCGGGGGAGGAGGTCCGGTGAGCGTCATTTTTGCAGACCAACGACTGGGAGGAGGAGTGTCGTTGGTCAATCGATCCCGCTCTGGGAGGAGGAGTGAGCGGGTCGAAGAAGAAGCGCCAGATGTTCCGTCGCTCTGTTGATGATGAATATAGGCGAGACGTACGAGTTTGTGCAGTGCAAAAACGGCATGGAAGGCATGCGATGTTTGCATAGGCCCACCAAGCCCCCAGCGAAGGTACTGGCATCGTCTTGTTTTTCCCGTGGTGTCGTTCCAGATTGCGCTCGGATTTCAGGGGGTAGCAGGAATGTACAGAGGCAGGTTGAAGCGGGACCTCGATGACTGGGTCAAACGTGGATTGATCGATCAGGGCACGGCTGGCCGATTGTTGGACGATGTCGATCGACGTGGTTCAAGCTTCAGCATCGGCGGTATCCTGTCGATGTTCGCCGCCGTCCTGATCGCGGCCTCCCTGCTGATGTTGGTTGCCGCCAACTGGGAGCTGATTCCCCGCCTTGTCCGGGTTGCGGGTATCATCGGACTGATCTGGATCTTCCACATCGTCGCACTCGTGGCCCGCAGCGGTGGCGCTGATCGCATCGCCGCCGGCGCCCTTGTCCTCGGCTCTGCGGCGTTCGGCGGGGCAATCGCCCTGATCGGGCAGCTCTATCACCTGTCCGGCGACACGTTTTCGGCGATGTTCCTCTGGTTTGTCGTGACCGCCGTGTCGGCCGCACTGTTCCGGTCGGGGGCCCTGACGGTGGTTGCGGGCGCGCTCTTGCTCGTGACCTTCGGCGGCGGCTTCGACAGCTTCGGCTGGGACATCGGCAGTCACGGGCTCTGGGCCTGGTGGCCGCCTTTCGGGGCTGCGACGGTATTCGGCCTCGCCCACTGGACGGGCGCAAACCGCGCAAAACACTTCGGTTACATCCTTCTGCTCACCTGGATCTGGTGGATGACCATTCTCGATCGTGCCGAGATCTACGCGCTTGGTGTCGCCATCGCAGCGACAATCATCTTCCTGGCTCTGACGGTCCCGCGTTCGCCTCTGGCAGCACTTCACCGCAGGCTCGGCGCATCCGGCAGCTTCTATGCGCTGCTGTTGGCTCTGAGCGGCTTTGCCTATGTCCAGGGCAATGCGCTGGACGCAGCCTCGATCGCGATCCTGGGTGTCGTCATTCTCGGCCTGTCGATTGCCGCCATTGCGCTTGATGGGCGGGACAATGGTTCTGTCCGCTTCCTCGCCTACGGCGCCTTCGCGGCCGAAGTTCTCTATCTCTCCTACGAGACGATCGACAGCATCCTTGGCACATCTGCCTTCTTCCTGCTGGCCGGACTGGTCGTGGCGGTTCTCGCCTTTATCGTCATTCGCCTTGAGAAGCGTTTTTCACGACCTGCAGCAGAGGTGAAGTCATGATCGCCGCGAAACCCTTTGCCGCCGTCGCGCTGTTCGTCTCACTGGTTCAGACAGCGATCCTCGGCTACATGATCGAGGGCAGGGCAGCCATCCTCCGATCTGGAACGGAAGTTCTCTTGAAGACGGCACCCGTCGACCCGCGCGACCTGCTGCGCGGAGACTATGTCATCCTGACCTATGACATCTCGAGCATCTCGACGACCTCGGTTACCGGTACCCGGCCGGACGAGGGCGATGTGGCAAAGCTGTACGTGCGCCTGAAGCCGGGGTCTGATGGTTTCTGGATCGTGTCGCAGGCGTCCTTTGATCCCCTGGCGGCCGAAGACGGAAGCGTCGTGCTCCTTTCGCAGCCGATCACGATCTACGGCTGGGAATGGGAAAACGCCGGAAATCTGTTCGTCTCCTATGGCATCGAGCGCTTCTACGTGCCCGAAGGTGAGGGCAAGCCGATCGAGGATGGCCGCAACGAGGGACGCGTCTCGGTCGCAGCACGCATCTCCGCAGAAGGGCAGGCACAGATTCGCGCCCTGATGCTCGATGGCGAGCCGCTCTACGAGGAGCCGCTTTACTGAGCGGCGCCATTCGCCCGCTGCAAAGCCTGTGAAGCCTGCCCAGTGGGCCCTGCAACACTGTCATTTTTCCTTTGCGTGGGGGAAAACGGGGGTTATAGAGACGCGCGCTCCGGCGGGGCCATGCGCGATGCAGCATGCGCTTTTGGACGCGGGTATGGTGAAATTGGTAGACACGCCAGATTTAGGTTCTGGTGCCGCAAGGCGTGGGAGTTCAAGTCTCTCTACCCGCACCAGCTGAGCCGC
>JAIXSF010000319.1 GCA_027484835.1 Rhizobiaceae bacterium
AACGCACCTTCTCGATGATCAAGCCCGATGCCACCAAGCGCAACCTGACCGGTGCGATCACCAAGGTCTTCGAAGACAACGGCCTGCGCGTCGTCGCTTCCAAGCGCGTATGGATGAGCAAGCGCGAAGCCGAAGGCTTCTACGCCGTTCACAAGGAACGCCCCTTCTTCGGCGAACTGGTTGAAGGCATGACCTCGGGTCCGACCGTCGTTCAGGTTCTCGAAGGCGAAAACGCCATCCTGAAGAACCGCGAAATCATGGGCGCCACCAACCCGGCCCAGGCTGCGGAAGGCACCATCCGCAAGCAGTTCGCCCTGTCGATCGGCGAAAACTCGGTACACGGTTCGGACGCTCCGGAAACCGCTGCCCAGGAAATCAGCTACTGGTTCGCCGACACCGAGATCGTTGGCTGAATCAAGTCCTGAGGCTTGCGCCTCAAGACATTGAAAGATTTGAGGAACCGGGGCCGAAAGGCTCCGGTTTTTTGTTGTGTGGGATCTGCAGCCTGATTGCGCTTCATCCAGCAGGACATGTCTCGGTCTTTGCATAATCGACCTTGCCATCTGCACCATAAACCTCGGGATTGGGTGTGTAGACCGGACCGACGACCAGCGGTTTGCCCGGCATGATCTTCTGGTCCAGACTGGAGGTGAGGGTGGTCTCTATAGTCTGCAGGAGCTTGTTCGAACCGTCGAGAATACGGATCGATATCGAATAGGGTCGGTCTTTCACGACGCAGTGTACGGGAGGGCTTTCCAGCGAAACCTTTTCCCAGAAGGGGAAGATCTTGCTTCTCGTGACGATTGGCGCCCCGCCAGCGGGATTTTCAAAGCTAGTCTCGACGAAGCTCGGATCCGGAAGCGGCCCGTTGCGGGCAAGCGTCACGACATAGGTTGCCTGTGCCACCCGGTAGTTGAAGATGAAGACCTTGCCCGAGAGTTTCAGCGGTTCGCCGACATCCTCTCGCTGGCATCCGGCAAGGGAAACGAGCCCAAGCAGCAGGGCCGCAGTCATCGAGATCGCCTTCATGGCGAGACCTCCGTCTTCTTTCGATGATAGTGCCGGTTTGCCTTCACGCGATTGCCGCAGACTGCCATGTCGCACCAGTTGCGGCTGCGGTTCTTGCTGCGGTCGATGAAAAGCCAGCCACAATTGCCGCAGATCTTGATGCGCTCCGGCTGCGGTTCGCAGATCAGCCCGAGTGCCGAATGGGCAGTTGCGGCCTCTAGGCTGTCATCGCCGGGGGCCATGCGCAGGGCTGCAGCGATGGCCTCAAGCAGGGCTGCAAGCTGCTCGCGCTGGTCATGTCCGAGAACGCGTTGGCGGAAATAGGCATCGATCGCCTCCCTGAGATTGAGGAAAAGCGCTTCGTTTTCCGGCGGCACAGGTCGAAGGTCGCCGAAGCGCGGATGTTCCGCCGACAATCGGGACGCGGCATCCGCGAAGGCCGTCAGCTGTTCCGGCACGGCAAATCGATCGCGTCGGCTCGCGGGGTCGTGCCGCAGGATGACGCTGTTCGCCACATCGAAGGCGAGCGCGCCACCGACAAAGCGGTGAGGGGTCCAGGCAAAGGTCATGGAGCGCAATATAACTGGTAAAAAGCATTTTGACAGTTATAAATGCAACGGGAGGAATCCATGGCCTACCTGCTGCAGCAGCTCCTGAATGCGCTACCCATGGCCGGGCTCTACGCCTGCCTGGCCTTCGGCTACTCGCTCGCGTTCGGGGTCACCAAACGTCCAGACATCACCTTCGGTGCCCTGGTCGCTTTTGCGGGGCAGATCAGTCTGCTGTTTACGGATCATGGATGGAATCGTCTGTTCCTCGTTCTGCCCGCGGCTCTCGGCCTGGGCGTGGCAGCTGGCTTTGGCTACACCCTGTTGGCGGGCTTCTGGAATGCCCGCTACATCATGATGCCGCTCCACAGGCGCTCTCCGAACGCGGTGATCGTCGCGTCGCTCGGCGTGGTCTTGCTGCTGTCGGAAGCTGCCCGCCTGGCACTCGACACCCGCAGCCTCTGGCTACCGCCAATGGGGCAGCAGTTCGTGACGCTTTTCTCAATCGACGGGCTTCAGCTGGGGCTGACCCGACTGCAGCTGCTGCATGTGGCGTCTATGGTGTCGTTGGTCGTGGCGGGGCACTGGCTGTTGACGGCAAGCAGGGCAGGTCGGCTATGGCAGGCCGTTTGCCAGGATCCGCTGGCGGCGCGTCTGGTAGGCGTCGATGCCGACCGTGTCTTCATCGCGTCGCTGATGGCAGCAACCTTGGTCGCCGCGGCTGGTGGGCTTTCCGCCACCGTGCTCTACGGCACCATGGATTTCGGAGCCGGCCTGATGTTCGGATTGAAGGTGGTGCTGGTAGCGGCGGTCGGCGGCTATTCGAACCCGCTGCGGTCAGCGCTCGGCGCCGCAACAATCGCTTTTATCGAGCAAATCTGGGGCGCCTATGGTCCGCTGATCTGGCGCGACGCGATCGTGATCTCGGCACTGGTGGGGCTCCTGGTGCTCTCGCGACGTGAGCGGATCATTCCTTGACGGATGTCTCCCAACGCTCCCGCGCGCTGTCGTCTGCGTCCTTGGCCGCGACCCAGGCGCCGCTCGTCCCGTCCTTGCCATGCTCCTTCTTCCAGAAGGGGGCGGAGGTCTTGAGGAAGTCCATGACGAAATTGGCGCCGTCAAACGCGGCTTGTCGATGCGGGGCTGCGGCGATGACCAGCACGATCTGCTCTCCCGCCTCGATCCGGCCAAATCGGTGGATCGCGGTCAGGCCAAGCAGAGAAAAACGCTCGACCGCAAGTTTTGCAATTCGGGTCATCTCGGCTTCGGCCATGCCGGGATAGTGTTCGAGCTCAAGTGCGTTAAGCGTTCCTGCCTCATCGCGGCAGAGCCCGACGAAGGAGACGAGTGCACCGATATCCTTGCGTCTGTCTGTCAGAGCACGCGTCTCGGCCGCGGGATCGAAATCCTCGCGCTGCACTCGGATGATGGGTGAGGGGCTTCCCGTCACGGCTTGGTCTCCAGCGCTGAGGCTCAGCCCCCGGTCATCGGCGGAAAGATGCCGATCTCGCGGGCACCCGCGATCAGTTCGTGGTGCTCGATATGCTCCTGGTTGACCGCCACGCGGATCGCTTTGGGGAAGCGCAGCGCCTCCTCATAGCCCTCGCCGAGTGTTGCAAGCCATGTCAAGAGGTCGCCGGCCGTCTTGACCTCCGCCGGGATCTCGAGCTCTTCCTCCCCCTTGCCGATCCGCTCGCGGACCCAGGCGAAGTAGACCACCTTCACCATCTCAATCCACCATGTGCTTGGCGCCGGCGCGGAAGTAGTCGTAGCCGGTATAGATCGTCAGGATGGCAGCAATCCAGAGAAGCGTGATGCCGGCTTCGGTCGTGTAGGGCAGCACCTTGTCGCCAGCGGGACCAGCGAGCAGGAAGGCGAGTGCGAACATCTGCGCCGTCGTCTTCCACTTGGCGATCCGGGTCACGGGAACGCTGACCTTCAGAGCTGCGAGATATTCACGCAGACCCGAAACCAGGATTTCGCGGCAGAGTATCGTGATGGCAGCCCAGAGCGACCAGCCGGCAATCGTTCCGTCTGCAGCCATCAGCAACAGGACCGAGGCGATCAGCAGCTTGTCTGCGATCGGGTCCAGCATCTTGCCGATGTTCGAGGTCTGATTCCAGATCCGGGCCAGATAACCATCGAGATAGTCGGTGATCGAGGCGACGATGAAGATGGCAAGGCCCGTCCAGCGGGCAAAATCGGAGCTCTGCAGACGACCTTCGAGGAAGAAGCAGACAACGATCAGCGGCACGGCCAGAATGCGGGCGTAGGTGAGGAGATTGGGGATGTTGTATGCGCGCGAAGCCATGATGCCCTGTCTGTGTATTCTGCTGCGTCAATAGATGTGAGGGTTTTCGGTCCGGCCCGTCAACCCAAGAATTCTGAATGGTCGTTGCAGACCTCTCGGCGCCGGATGCGTCGTTTCCGTGTCAATCGCCGCTGCTTTCGTGAAAATGGTTGTAGATGAGGCGTGCCACGGCCTCGGAAATACCCTCGACGGCCATCAGGTCGCTGACAGCTGCCCTCGAGACGGCCTTTGCCGTACCGAAATGCTGGAGCAGCGCGCGCTTGCGGGTCGGACCGATTCCCGAGATCTCATCGAGCGGGTTCTTGACCATCTCCTTCTTGCGGCGCGCCCGGTGCGAACCGATCGCGAAGCGGTGCGCTTCATCGCGCATGCGCTGGATGAAGTAGAGCACCGGATCACGCGGTGGGAGCGTGAAGTCGGGCTTGCCCTCGACAAAGAAGCGCTCGCGCCCCGCATCACGGTCGACGCCCTTCGCGACCCCGATCGCAATCACGCTTTCGGTGATGTCGAGTTCGTCGAGGATCTTGCGCACCGCCGACATCTGGCCCTGGCCACCGTCGATCAGGATCACATCGGGCCAGGCCGGGAAGGCGCTGTCGCCGCTGTCTTCCGGCACTATGCTACGATCCGGCTTGCCCTCTTCCTTCAGCAAGCGGGAGAAGCGGCGGGTCATCACTTCACGCATCATGCCGAAGTCGTCGCCCGGCGTGACGTCGGTCGATTTGATGTTGAACTTGCGATACTGGCCCTTCACGA
>JAIXSF010000503.1 GCA_027484835.1 Rhizobiaceae bacterium
GCTTATCTGGCAGACGTAGCCGATGAATTTGTTCGCCAGATCTGTGTCCGCGTCCTTCAGGAAATGCGCCATGAGACGGCAGCGGGGGACTTGCTCGTCGAACAGCTCTCCATGGCGCTCACCCTGCATCTTCTCTCGCGTTATTCGGGAAACAGCCTGGCGGTCACGTCGGCGGACGTGAATGGCGCCTTGAGCCCGGCCAGACGAAACAGGGTCATCGACTATGTCGAGGAAAACCTGGAAGCCGATCTGACTGTGGCGGAGCTTGCCGAAGTCGCCTGTCTCAGCCGCTATCATTTTGCCCGGTCTTTCAAGGCAGCGCTCGGGCAGTCCCCGTCGGAGTATGTAGCCAATCGACGGCTGCTGCTTGGGCAGCAACTCCTGGAAGACCCGACCCTCTCGCTTGCGGAGATCGCTTTCCGTTGCCGTTTTTCCTCGCAGGCCGCTTTCGGGCGTGCGTTCCGGCGCCACACCGGCATGTCCCCCGGCGACTATCGCCGTCACAGGAACTGAACGCACTCCCGTTCCCCAGTCCATCGCATCAGGGGCAACCGCTGGAGATCAGCGAAACGTCCAAAACGGCTGAGTAACCGACAAGAGACCGACGGGCCCCCAAGGCATTCTCTCCTCGTCACTGCTTCTCCCAAGCACCGAGGAAACGAAAATGACCATTCAAGCCAAAGCCGCCCCCGGCGCCCGCCTTCTGAACGCCGCCGATCACACGCTGATCATGATCGACTTTCAGTCCCAGATGGCCTTTGCCACCAAGAGCATCGATGCCGTCAACCTGCGCACCAATGCAGCGCTTGTTGCCAATGCCGCCAAGACCTTCAACGTCTCGACGATCCTGACCACCGTTGCCGAGAAGAGCTTTTCCGGCCCGATGTTCGACGAGATCACCAGCACCTTCTCCGGTCAGCCGATGCTCGACCGCTCCTCGATGAACACCTGGGAAGACGAGGCCGTGATCGCCGACGTCAACCGGATTGCCAAGAAGCGCGTCGTGCTTTGTGGCCTTTGGACAAGCGTGTGCATCGTCGGCCCGGCCCTTTCAGCGCTCGACCAGGGTTTCGAGGTCTACGTGATCGCCGACGCCTGCGGCGATGTCAGCACGGAAGCGCATGACCGCGCCATGGACCGCATGGTGCAGGCCGGCGCCCAGCCGATGACCTCGCTACAGTATCTGCTCGAACTGCAGCGCGACTGGGCTCGGGCCGAGACCTACGAGGCAACCACCGGCATCGCAAAGAAACTCGGCGGCGCCTACGGCCTCGGCGTCACCTACGCCAAGACGATGTTCAACGCCGCCGAAGGTCACTGACCCGTCCCCGCCGGTCGTTCCGCGTGCCGCCTCCCCACCGGAACGACCAACCACGCCTGGCGCGGCTCCCCTCCCGCGCCAGGCGTAGGTGGACGACACGTCAACAGCTCCACGGCATGCATTCGATCTCACGCCGAAAGGAACCGGTGATGAAACTCTATCTCATCTCACTCGCAGCAGGGCTGCTCGTCGGCGTGATCTACGGCGTCCTCAACGTGCGCTCCCCTGCCCCGCCGGTCATCGCGCTGGTCGGTCTGCTCGGCATTCTGATCGGCGAACAGATCGTGCCACTCGCCAGGGGCGCTCTCGTTCGGCAACCGATCACGACATCGCTCCCGAAGCACAGTGAAACGCGGACGACGACCGACCTCAGCGAGCCCCGCCGGCCGCAGGACCGGGCGGGCTGAGCAACTCGCCCGCGTACCGAAGCCCTCCCAATTCAGAAGGAATACTGTGATGGATGCCGACCTCATCCTCTACCACGGACTCGTGACCACGCTTGACCGCTCCAATCCGTCGGCCACGGCGATTGCGATCAAGGACGGCCAGTTTCTCGCTGTCGGCAGCGACGCCGAGATCATGAAGCTTGCCGGTGCACAGACGAAGACCGTCGATCTGCGCGGCAAACGCGTCCTGCCCGGCCTCAACGACAATCACACCCATGTCGTCCGCGGCGGGCTGAACTTCAACATGGAACTGCGTTGGGACGGCATCCGTTCGCTTGCCGATGCCATGGACATGCTGCGGCGCCAGGTGGCAGTGACGCCTGCACCCCAATGGGTGCGGGTGATCGGCGGCTTTACTGAGCATCAATTCGTCGAGAAGCGGCTGCCGACGATCGACGAGATCAATGCGATCGCGCCAGACACGCCCGTCTTCCTGCTGCATCTCTATGATCGCGCCCTCCTCAATGCCGCCGCCGTTCGGGCTGTCGGCTTCACCAAGGACACCAAGGATCCGCCGGGTGGCGAGATCTCGCGCGATGCGGCCGGCAATCCGACCGGGCTGCTGCTCGCCAAACCCAATGCCGGCATTCTCTATGCGACGCTCGCCAAGGGACCGAAGCTTCCCTTCGACTACCAGGTGAATTCGACGCGTCATTTCATGCGTGAGCTCAACCGGCTGGGCGTCACGGCCGTCATCGATGCAGGCGGTGGTTTCCAGAACTATCCGGATGATTATGCCGTCATCCAGAAGCTGGCGGACGAGGA
>JAIXSF010000142.1 GCA_027484835.1 Rhizobiaceae bacterium
CCCGCTTCACCGACGGCAAGAGCTTCGGCGAGTTCAAGGATGGCCTCGTCGGCGCCCAGGCGGGCACGACACCATTCTACACCGCCGTCTACGAGATCCTCGACGGCAACGAGCAGAACCCGCGCATCAAGCTGTTCGAGACCTTCGGCGCCACCGTGCAGGCGCTGAAGACCGGTGACGTCGACGTCGTTCTGACCGACGGCACCGCCGGCAAGGGCTATGTCGACGCTTCCAATGGCGGTCTCAAGCTGATTGGCGGCCCGCTGGGTTCGGAAGACTTCGGCTTCATCTTCACCAAGGGCTCCGATCTGGTCGCCCCGGTCAATGCGGCGATCGCCTCCATGAAGGCCGATGGCACCATCGAGGCACTGAACAAGAAGTGGTTCCTCGACTACAAGATGGGCGAATGAGCCAGTTGCAGACCTGCGACCTGAAGGCGGGTAACTGATGGCATTCCAGACCCTGCCTCAGGGTGACCAGAAGGGCGATCGGCCGTGGTGGCTGATCGCCTTCCTTCTGTTGGCGGTTGCCCTCGGCGTCGTGATTTTCGTCAGCGACCTCTACGCCCAGGTCTTCAACACGGTGGTCAAGGGACTTGGGGTCACGGTGTTCGTGACGCTCATCGGCTTCCTGCTGGCCACCGCACTCGGCCTGCTGATTGCACTGCTCGGCATGTCGGACCATATCGCCCTGCGGCAGGCGGCACGCTTTTACGTGGAAGTGGTGCGTGGCATCCCGATCCTGGTGCTGCTCTTCTACATCGCCTTTGTCGGCGCGCCTGCCTTTGTGGCGCTCTACAATCTGGTGACCACACCGCTGATTTCGGCCGGATTGACCGACCCCATGGTGGTCCGCGATTTCTCGCTGATGTGGCGGGCCATCATCGCGCTGATGATCGGCTATTCGGCATTCATCGCTGAAATCTTCCGCGCCGGCATCCAGTCGATCGACAGGGGCCAGATAGAAGCGGCGAAAGCCCTCGGCCTGAGCCGCAGCCAGCGGTTCCGGCTGGTCGTCTTCCCCCAGGCGATCCGCGTGATCTTCCCGCCGCTCTCGAACGATTTCGTCGCGATGGTGAAGGACTCGTCCCTCGTCTCGGTGCTCGGGGTGGCAGACATCACCCAGATGGGCAAGGTCTACGCCTCCGGGTCATTCCGCTTTTTCGAGACATATTCGATCGTCGCTTATGTCTATCTGGTGCTGACCATCGGCCTCTCGATCCTTCTGCGAGGGTTCGAGAAGCGCATGCGCAGCCGCATGCGCGACTGAAGCGCTGCGTCAGTAACGCTCCGGCACATACATCTCCGGCGGCACTGGATGGCGAATATAGTCGGCATTGCGAACGCGGGCGGGAAGTTCGACCGTCTCCTTCGGCACATGTTCGTAAGGTATCTGGGAAAGAAGATGCGCGATCATGTTCAGACGCGCCTTCTTCTTGTCGACGGCCTGAACAACCCACCACGGTGCTTCCGGAATATGCGTGCGCTCCAGCATCTCTTCCTTGGCGCGCGTATAGGCTTCCCAATGGACGCGGCTTTCCAGATCCATCGGTGACAGCTTCCATTGCTTCAGGGGATCGTTGATGCGCATCCGGAAGCGGAATTCCTGCTCTTCGTCGGTGATCGAGAACCAGTATTTGACGAGAATGATGCCGGAGCGCACCAGCATGCGCTCGAATTCCGGCACTGAGCGGAAGAACTCTTCGAGTTCGTCCGGCGTGCAGAAGCCCATGACCCTTTCGACCCCGGCACGATTGTACCAGGAGCGGTCGAACAGAACCATTTCACCGGCCATCGGCAGATGCTGCACGTAGCGCTGGAAGTACCACTGGCTGCGCTCGCGCTCGGTGGGTGCCGGCAGGGCCACCACGCGGCAGACACGCGGGTTGAGCCGCTGCGTGACACGCTTGATCGCACCGCCCTTGCCCGCCGAATCCCGGCCTTCGAACAGAACGACCATTTTCAGCTTCTTGTACTGCACCCAGTCCTGCAGCCGCACCAGCTCATGCTGCAGACGGAAGAGTTCGCGGAAGTAGATCCTGCGGTCGATCGTCGGTTCCGACATCCCGTCTGCGACAAGATCGTCGAGACGTTCCTCGTCGAGCTGTTGCTCCAGTTCCTCGTCGAAGCTGTCGAGAATTTCAGTCTTGATGCGGTGGATGTCTTCGTTCATGGCGCGGGTTCCGGCGAAGCGAGCGTTACTGACGAAGATCAAGCATGCTTGCACGACTGCTTCATGACAAGCGGATGTCAGAGCCGGCGCGAAGCAATTGCCGACAACGGCGAAAACTGGTAAGACGCCGCCCATGGGATCGAAATTCGGATGCCTCGCGAACCAGTTTATCGTGCTGCAGGACCACAAGCGTCTGCCGGCACGCTTTTTCGCGCGCGTTCAAGGGGCCCTTGCGAGCCTTCGCGGCTGATCGTCTTCGGCTGCGAAGCCGGCCTCGACCATGCCTCTGGGCATCCTCGAAAAACAAAATCCCTTTTTCCTCAGTCTGGACGGAACTTAACCCATGAGCGCACCCCGCACCCTTTACGACAAGATCTGGGACGACCACGTCGTCGATCGCCAGGACGACGGCACCTGTCTCCTCTACATCGACCGTCACCTCGTTCACGAAGTGACGAGCCCCCAGGCATTCGAAGGTCTGCGTATGGCCGGCCGCAAGGTCCGCGCGCCGCAGAAGACACTGGCCGTGGTC
>JAIXSF010000021.1 GCA_027484835.1 Rhizobiaceae bacterium
ACGGACAGAAGCCCGCATAAAATTACGCCTAGAAGAACCGTCATTCGCAATACCCTCCCGTATTGCCCGCGCCTCACTCATCGCGGGCCGTGACTCGCAGACTCAGGCCCCCTCCTCCGAGACCTCGTCAACGCGTGGCGAGATTGCGTCGGCCATTTCGCGCCGTCAAGTGCACATATTTCGCGGTGCGGAGGGAACTCAGGCCGGTTTGCGGGAGGCAGAACGCAGCTGCAAAAGTACCAGGAGAAGGCAGGTAATGGTGACCGGCCAGATCACGAGGTTCATCACCGACCAGCCAAAGGCCGTGAAGACCTTGCCGGACGAGAAGGAGGACAGCGCCACCGTCGAGAAGAGGATGATGTCGTGAAAACCTTGGACCTTGTCGGCCTCTGCCGGGCGGTAGCTGGAAGCGACGATCGCGGTTGCACCGATGAAGCCGAAGTTCCAGCCGATGCCGAGCAGGACAAGCGCACCCCAGAAGTTCCAGAGCTCGATACCCCAATGGGCGACGACGGCACAGGACATGAGGATCAGAAGGCCTGCGGCCACGACCTTTTCCGCGCCAAAGCGGGTAATGAGGACGCCTGTGAAGAAGCTTGGCGCAAACATGGCGATGACGTGCCACTGGATGCCGAGCGTCGCGAGTTCGGAGGAGAAGCCGCAACCGATGACCATGGCAAGCGGTGCACCCGTCATCATGAAGGTCATCAGGGCATAGGAACTGATGCCGCAGATCATGCCGGTCATGAAGCGCTGGGTCATGACGATCTCGCGGAGCGGTCGCATCGGTCCCGCCTGGGTGGCTTCCGCCTTCTTGTCGGCAATGGTCGGCAGCGTCAGGAAGAACAGCACGCCGATGGCACACAGAAGCAGCGGGACCAAGGCGAGGAAGGCACCGGCGAAGGTTACCGGCTCGAGCGTATCCTTGAACCAGATCGCGATCTGTGGGCCCGCAATGGCCGAGATGATGCCGGCTGCCAGGATCCAGGAGATCGCCTTGCCCTTGTAGAAGCTCGGCGACGCATCGGCCGCGGCAAAGCGGATCTTCTGGGTGAATCCCCCGGACACGCCCATCAGCAACAGGGCGAAGGCAAACAGCCAGAAGTTCGCCTGGATCAGCGCAAAGGCCGCAAGCGCGCTGCCAAGCGCACCCATCAGAGCACCGATCATGAAGCTTTCACGACGGCCCAGCACGCGAGACGCGGCTGCCACGACGATGGCGCCGACGGCGACGCCAATATTGAAGCCGGTGAGCGGTGCGGTCGAAAGCGACTTGTCGGCACCCAGCATCTGGAAACCGGCAAGGCCGCCGACGGCGAAGGCCAGTGGCGGTGCTGAGCCGAGGATGGCCTGGGCGATGGCGAGCAGGCCGACATTGCGCCGGGCTGCCGAAAGTTGTCCGTCCAGCCCCGCCCCGGTCGCCATGCTCATCTGCCCATTCCTACTTTTGCGCCGGAGCGCGAACCTGCTTTGCAATCCGATCGAGAACGGCGTTGACCAGCTTCGGCTCGTCTTCGGTGAAGAAGGCCTGCGCGATCTCGACATACTCCGTTACAATAACAGCGATCGGCACATCCTTGCGCTCGATCAATTCGAAGGTGCCTGAACGCAGAATGGCGCGCACGGTGCTGTCCATGCGCGACAGAGACCAGTCATCCTGCAGAGCGCCACGGATCATCGGGTCGATCTTCGTCTGATCCCGAACAACGCCCGCAACGATCGAGCGGAACCAGGAGGCATCCGCTTTCAGATAGGTCTCGCCGTCCACTTCCTGGCCGAGGCGGTGGGCCTCATACTCAGCCACCACTTCGAGAACGCCGGAGCCTGCGATGTCCATCTGATAGAGCGCCTGCACAGCTGCCAAACGAGCTGCACCGCGCTGGTTTGCCGGTTTCACCGGATGCTTGCCTTCGTCCGACATCACTCAGCCACCCAGCTTCTTCTTCAGTTCGATCATGGAAAGGGCCGCACGGGCTGCAAAGCCGCCCTTGTCCTTATCGCTGCGCCTGACGCGAGCCCAGGCCTGCTCGTCGTTTTCGACGGTCATGATGCCGTTGCCGATCGCCAGCGATTCCGAGACCGCGAGGTCCATCAGGGCGCGGGAGGATTCATTTGCGACGATATCGAAGTGGTAGGTCTCGCCGCGAATGACCATGCCGAGCGCGATGAAGCCGTCGTATTGTGTCCCCTCGTCGTCCATGGCGTCGAGTGCCATGGCGATTGCCGGCGGAATTTCGAGGGCGCCAGGAACAGTGATGACGTCGAAGGTCGCGCCCGCTTCGTTCAGCGCATGCTTGGCGCCGTCCAGCAGAGCGTCGGACATGTCGTCATAAAAGCGCGCCTCGACGATCAGCAAATGCGGCGAAGCCGTCTTGTTTCCCATGGGTCTGGTCCGATCTTGAATGTGATTGCGGCCTCTGGCCGAACAGAAACGCGGTCAAACCACGCCGTTTCCCCGAAGGCAAGTGTTTTTGCGGCAGGGCCGACATGCGCGGCGCGGCTGTCACCACGCCGCCCTCGTCCCACCACTGCGCCAGCATTGTTCCAATCTCGCTAATATTGACCGAAATCGGGCACTTCGAATGACAAATGTTTAATGGAAATCAGTCTCTTAGGGCCTGGATCCTGCCACAAATCGATCCCACCTTCTTACTTGCAAGCGAGCGACGGAATCCCCCGCCATCGCAAACATCCTCGAAAGGAACAGGACCATGAATCGCTTTGCAACCATCCTCAGCGCAACCGCACTCTCTGCTGTCGCCTTTGGCGCCGAAAGCTATGCTGCCATGCCTTCTGCCGCCGCCATGCCCGACAGCAAGATCGAAACCACGATCCAGACGATGTCGCCGAACGACTTCAATGTTGTTCGCATTGACTCCCTGAGGACCCACGATACGGCCCATGAACGCTACAGCGGGATCTCTCCCACCTCGCAGGAAGCACGGGTCGTCCAGGCCTCCGTCATCGCCAACCGACCGCTGGCCCAGAAGCTCGAAGCCCAGCGTGTCGAACTGACGAATATCGTCGGAGCCGAACAGGCCGCCGACGGCGGGGTCATCTTCTACGTTCGCTGACCTCTTTCTCCCTCCTCCAGTCCCCCAACTCTTTCCCCCGTGTCTCCCGACACGGGGCTTTTTTGTCGGTACGGAACATTTGATGGCTGCGCGGTGTTTCAAATGCAGAAGGGCACCTGCAGGAGGCTGCCCCGCAATTCAGACCTGGAGGCACCCCATGGGCCGCGGCATTCTTCTCTGGTTGATCGGCGTACCGATCCCCCTGATCATCATCTTCCTGCTGTTCTTCCGTTAAACCCAGGCAGAGGCAGGCAGGCGATCGAAGATCTGCAGCCTGTCATCGCCCACCTGCCGCAGGTCCACCCGGACGAAGCCGGCGGGCAGGCGGTCTGCGGTAATCGGCGACGCGATGCCGTCTGTGCCGATCGTGACCGACGAGTCATAGAGGTGGATCCGGTCGACCAGTCCCCGGCCCAACAGGTCGGACGCGACGCGTGCGCCGCCCTCCACCATCAGGGAGGAGACGCCTCTCTGGGCCAGCAAGGCCAGCAGGTCCTCGACCCCTGTCATTTCGACAATTTCCACCCCACTGTTCGCAAGCTCCGCGCGATGGCCCTTTGAGCCGGGGGCGACTGCGACGAGCACTGGCACTGTCTGTGCGCTCATCGCAAGTTTCGAGGTTGGCGACAGTTCAGCCTTGCGGTCGAGCACCACCCTGAGCGGCGATGTGCTCTCCAGTCCCGGCAAACGCACCGTCAGCTCCGGATCGTCGGCAAGTGCCGTCCCGATGCCGACAAGGATGGCGTCGCTTTCCGCTCTCAACCGATGGACAGATTCACGCGCTTCGCGACCGGTGATCGCCACCTGTCCTGCACCCTTGCGCCCGAGCATGCCATCGGCGGAAACGGCAAGCTTGAGAGTCACTTGCGGGCGACCCTTCGTCTGGCGCGTCAAGTAGCCGGCCATGGCGCGGCGAGCTTCCTTCTGCAAAATCCCGATCGTCACTTCGATATCCGCGTCGGCGAGGATCTTCAGACCTCGGCCGGATACCCGCGGGTCGGGATCGGCGACGGCAACCACCACGCGGGCGATGCCCGAGGCGACGATGGCGTTGGCGCAGGGCGGTGTCTTGCCATGGTGTGAGCAGGGTTCGAGCGTGACATAAGCCGTTGCCCCCCTCGCCTTCTCACCCGCCTCGGCGATCGCCTGCGGTTCGGCATGGGGCCGACCGCCGATCGCTGTCACACCACGTCCGACGACCTCACCATTCTTTACGATAATGCAGCCGACGGAGGGATTGGGGCCGGTCTGACCCAAGTGGTGCAGGGAGAGCTCGATCGCCTCCCGCATGAAACGTTCGTCGCGGGCGGTGATAGACACGTGCTCAATCCGCCGTGCTGTCGCGGGAGATCTTGGCGTTGATCTCGGAGATCACGTTCTCGAAGTCCTCGGCATGGCTGAAATCGCGGTAGACCGAGGCGTAGCGGACAAAGGCTACATCATCGAGGGTCTTCAGGGCTTCGAGGACCTGCAGCCCGATTTCTTCCGATGAAATTTCAGTCTCGCCGGAGCTTTCCAGGCGACGGACGATGCCGGAGACGGCGCGTTCGATGCGATCGGCATCGACCGGGCGCTTGCGCAGTGCGATCTGGAAGGACCGCACCAGCTTGTCGCGATCGAACGGGGCCTTGCGGCCGGTCTTCTTCAAGACCATCAGCTCGCGAAGCTGCACGCGTTCGAAGGTGGTGAAGCGCCCCCCGCAATCCGGACAGATGCGCCGCCGGCGGATGGAGGTGTTATCCTCCGCCGGTCGCGAGTCCTTGACCTGGGTTTCATCCGATCCGCAGAAGGGGCAGCGCATCAGCCTTATGCCTTACATGTAGGGGTACATCGGGAAGCGGTCCGTCAGGGCCACGACCTTGTCCCGAACAGATGCTTCCACGGCGGCGTTGCCTTCATCCGAGTTGGCAACCTTCAGGCCGTCGAGGACTTCGACGATCAGATTGCCGATCTCGGTGAATTCCGCTTCCTTGAAGCCGCGGGTCGTGCCGGCCGGGGTCCCGAGGCGGATACCGGAGGTGACGAAGGGCTTTTCCGGGTCGAAGGGAATGCCGTTCTTGTTGCAGGTGATGTATGCGCGGCCGAGGCCGGCTTCAGCACGCTTGCCGGTGGCGTTCTTCTTGCGAAGGTCGACCAGCATCAGGTGGTTGTCGGTACCGCCAGAGACGATGTCGAGATTGTGCTTGATCAGCGTGTCGGCCAGAACCTTGGCGTTCTTGACGACCTGAGCGGCGTAATCCTTGAACTCCGGCTGCAGCGCTTCGCCGAAGGCAACGGCCTTGGCGGCGATGACATGCATCAGCGGACCGCCCTGGAGGCCCGGGAAGACGGCCGAGTTGAACTTCTTCGCCAGATCCTCGTCATTGGTGAGGATCATGCCGCCGCGCGGACCACGCAGCGACTTATGGGTCGTGGAGGTCGCGACATGGCAGTGCGGGAACGGCGACGGATGCTGGCCACCGGCAACGAGACCGGCAATGTGGGCCATGTCGACCATGAGATAGGCGCCGACCGAATCGGCGATCTCGCGGAAGCGCTTCCAGTCCCAGGTGCGGGAATAGGCGGTGCCACCGGCGATGATCAGCTTCGGCTTGTGCTGCTCGGCCTTGCGGGCCACGTCTTCCATGTCGAGCTGGTGGTCGTCTTCACGCACGCCGTAGGAGACGACGTTGAACCACTTGCCGGACATGTTGACCGG
>JAIXSF010000119.1 GCA_027484835.1 Rhizobiaceae bacterium
AGACGATCGAGGAGATCGAGGCCGACAAGGACATCGACGCTGTCATCATCTGCACGCCGACCAACACCCATGCCGACCTGATCGAGCGCTTCGCCAAGGCCGGCAAGGCGATCTTCTGCGAAAAGCCGATCGATCTGGACGTCGCACGCGCCAAGGCCTGCCTCGAGACCGTGCGCGCCGTCGGCGGCAAGGTCATGCTCGGCTTCAACCGCCGCTTTGACCCGCATTTCCAGGCCGTGCGCAAGGAGATCGACAAGGGCTCGATCGGTAAGGTCGAGATGGTCACCATCACCAGCCGTGACCCGGGCGCGCCGCCTGCCGAATACATCAAGGTCTCCGGCGGCATCTTCCGCGACATGACCATCCATGACTTCGACATGGCCCGCTTCCTGCTCGGCGAGGAAATCGAGACGGTCCAGGCTTCGGCTTCGGTTCTGGTCGATCCCAAGATCGGCGAACTTGGCGACTACGACAGCGCCTCACTGATCCTAACGACGAAGAGCGGCCGCCAGGCGATCATCTCTAACTCCCGCCGCGCATCTTACGGCTACGACCAGCGCATCGAAGTGCATGGCTCGCTCGGCTCGGTTTCGGCTGAAAACCAGCGCCCGGTCTCGATCGAGGTCGCCAACAAGGACGGCTACACCCGCCCGCCGTTGCACGACTTTTTCATGACCCGCTACACGGCAGCTTACGCCGCCGAAATCTCGGCCTTCATCGACGCCCTCGACAACGGCACGCCGATGGCGCCGTCCGCCGAAGACGGCCTGATCGCGCTTGCGCTCGCAGATGCCGCGGTCAAGTCGGCCAAGGACAAGTCTGCCGTCACCGTCACGTACTGATGACGAAGAGCTCCCGCGCTGGTCGATGAGACCAGCGCAGAATGGAAACGCCGCCCGAACCTCCTCGGGCGGCGTTTTCCGTTTCTTGAATGTGCTCTGCGGGATGCGTCAGACGACGAGTTCCCGCCGCTCGACTTCCGTCAGCATGGCAAGATCGAGGATCTTCTGCAGATTGGCGGCATGCCGGAAGCTCGGCTCCTGGACATAGCCAGAGCGGATCGCGGTGATGAACTTCTGATAGTTGGTCTCGACGGGATCGACTTCGATCTCCCGCCAGACGGCCTTTTCGACATCCTCCTGCAGGCAGGCCCGAAGGCTTGAACCGTCGAGGCGATGGATGACCTCGAGCGCACCCTTGTCGCCATGCACGCGAAGCCTGAGTTCGTTGAGATGACCCGTCGCCCAACGGCTTGCATGGATGACACCCATGGCACCGTTGGTGAACTCCGCGGTCATGGTAAAGCTGTCATTGGCGTCGAGATCATATTCACCGATCTTGTTGCCCGGCGCCTTCTCGAAGGTTTTGAGCCGCGCAAAGACGTGGTCGATGTCAGTCGCAGCCCCATAGCCGGCAAAATCGAGAATATGGATGCCGACATCACCGAGCACGCCGTTCGACCCGTGCTTGGTCGACAGCCGCCAGAGCCATTGACTCTCGGTCGACCAGTCGCCCCAGGCCTTGGAAACAAGCCAGCTCTGCAGATAGGACGCCTCGATATGGCGGACCTTGCCGATCTCGCCACCGATGACCATCTGCCGGGCCTTCTGCACCTGCGCGACGTTGCGGTAGGTGAGGTTGACCATGTTGACCAGGCCAGACATTTCCGCCGCCGTCGCCATCTCGTCGGCCTTGGCATAGTTCTCGGCCAGCGGCTTCTCGCACATGACGTGTTTGCCGGCCGCAATCAGCTTCAGCGTGGTTGGATGATGCACGCGATCGGGTGTCACGTTGGTCACGGCATCGAACTCACCCCAGGCGATCGCCTCGTCGAGCGAGGTGAACGTATTGGGAATGTTGTGACGGGCGGCAAAGGCGCGCACCGTCGCCATGTCCAGATCAACGGCCGCGACAAGCTGCACGTCGGTGATGGTCGAAAAATTCATGGCATGGGTATTGGCCATGCCCCCGGTCCCGAGGATCAGGAGACGAATGGGAGATGCACTCATTTGTAGCCTTCCTCACCGGCCTGATGCAGGCGCGGGCCGCGTTCGGTGATCGGTTCCAGCGCCTGTTCGACCGGGACATTCGGCGCGTCATGCACGGCTGCATAACGCGGCATCGGATTATACGCCCACTTCACGCCGTTGCGGATGACCTGCTGGACATTTGCATCGTGATAGGTCGGATAGGTCTCGTGGCCCGGGCGGAAGTAGAAGATGTTGCCCGCGCCACGACGCCAGGTGAGACCCGAACGGAAGATCTCGCCGCCGGCAAACCAGGAGATGAAGACCGTCTCCAGTGGCTCCGGAACGGAGAAGAACTCGCCATACATTTCTTCGTTTTCCAGCACGAAGTTCTCCGGGATGCCAGCCGCGATCGGATGGCCCGGATTGACGGTCCAGATCCGCTCGCGCTCGCCCGCCTCACGCCATTTCAACGCGCAGGGCGTTCCCATCAGCCGCTTGAACGGCTTGGCGAAGTGGCCGGAATGCAGGACAAGAAGGCCCATGCCTTCCCAGACGCGTTTGGCGACCCGCTCGACGATCTCGTCGGACACCTCGCCATGCGCCTTGTGCCCCCACCAGACCAGCACATCGGTTTCCGCCAGGCGGTCGACGGAAAGCCCGTGTTCCGGCTCCTGGAGCGTCGCGGTCGGCGCCTCGATCTCGGAATCCTTGTTGAGCGCGGCGGCAATCGTCGCATGCATGCCATCGGGATAGATCTCGCGGACGATGGCATTTTCCCGCTCGTGAATGTTTTCACCCCAGACAACCGTTCTGATCGTCACGTGTATTCTCCTTGGTTAGGACCTGTGCAACCGCCCGTGAGCAATGCCTCGACGCAAACCGTCGCCCGTCTGACCTAGGAAGGAATACGAACGAAACTAGGGCACGCAAGGAAAAATTTGAAAGCGGTTTTAAGTCCATCGTTTCCACGATGTGCTGCGCTGTCAATTTCATTTTCTTGATTTTCACCGGCGACCCGACAGTTATTTTCGGATCGATGCACCACTATCGTTTGAGATCGCTTTGGAAGCGCTTTGACAGCGCAGGCAGAGAATTGCCAGAATGCCGGTCAGCGTGGGATAAGCGGCAGAAACCGGGTGACCCCGCAGGAGTTCGACGACCATATGAAGCTCAAGGAATTTGCTCAGCAGATCGGATTGTCGCCGACGACGGTGAGCCGCGCCTTGAGTGGCTATCCAGAGGTCAACGAAGCCACGCGGGCCCGGGTGATGGCAGAGGCCGCCCGCTTGGGGTACCGGCCGAACATCAATGCCGTTCGCCTTGCGACAGGCCGCGCCGGCGCAATCGGCGTCGTCATGACCAAGGCCGGCGACTACCAGTTTTCCGAATTCATGAGCGGCATGGCCGACCGGCTGAGTGGTGAAGAGATCGACATTCTCATAACCCCGATGGCAGAACACGACACCGGAGACGAGTTGCAGCATTACCGGCGCCTGGCCGAGAGCCGCCGGGTCGACGCGGTCGTGATTCACTCGCCGCGGCCCAAGGATCCCCGCATTGCCCTGCTTCATCAATTGAAGCTGCCGTTCATCGTGCATGGCCGTTCGGTTACCGACGTGCCCCATGCCTGGCTCGACATCGACAATGAAGGCGCCATCCGGCGTAGCACCGAACACCTGCTCGATCTCGGCCATCGCAGGATCGCTCTGCTCAACGGTCGAGAAGGCCTGACCTTCACCCTGCATCGGCTGGCAGGTTACAAGGCAGCCCTTGCCGAGCGTGGCGTCGAATTCGATTCGAAACTCGTGACCCACGGCAATTTCACCGACGAAATCGGTTTCCGCTTCGCTTGCGCAGCCCTTGAGCAGCATCCGCGTCCGACCGCGTTCGTGGCCGGCTCGATGATGACGGCACTCGGCGTCTACCGCGCGGCCCGCTCCAGGAACCTCGTCATCGGCCAGGACATCTCCGTCATTGCCCACGACGATGTGTTCCCGTATCTGACCGCGGAAAACATGGCCCCATCCCTGTCCACCACCCGTTCCTCGATCCGCGCCGCAGGCTCCCGCATCGCGGATTTGCTGCTCGAAATTCTGGGCGGCCGCGAGGCGACCGACGTGAAGGAACTCTGGCCGGTCGAACTGATCCTCAGGGAGACAAGCAGACCGGCGCCGAAGGAGGTGGCGGAATGACGGCCACTGGACCAAACCGGATCGTCGTCATCGGCCACATCAATCACGACCGCATCTGGCGCCTCAACGAGCCGCTGCGCGCCGGTGGACGCATCGCCTGGTCTTCGCGGGAAACACGCCTTGGCGGCGGAGGGTACTTCACCGCAAGACGACTGCTCGATCTTGGCCATGACGTGGCCCTGCTTTCCAACCTCATGAGCGACGATCATGGAGAGACCGCACTCGCCGATCTTCGAGCGGCCGGCTTCGACACCACGCTGATCACCCGCCGTGAGGGGGAAACGGATTTCGCCGACATCCTGCTCGATCCCACCGGCGAACGGACGATCTTGTCGAGCGAGCGACGACTGTCGCGGACATTCCTTCTCGACCGCCCGATTTCGGCGGATGCCTTCTACGTCAACGCCCCGAAGCTTCCGCCAGCGATCCTCACGTCGTTGGAGCGCGCCCCACTCGTCATCTCGCAGTTTCCGCTGCGAGAGGCAGAGCGACGTCCGGCCGACATCATGGTCGGCTCGAAGGCGGACCTCCCCGGTATGAGCATGGCGGATATCTGGACGCGCGCCCGCAGCCTGGCAACGGACCGTCTTGCTCATCTAGTGATGACCGATGGGCCGGCTGCCATCTCCGTCTTCGACGGCACGGCCGAGCGGGCCGTCACGCTTTCCCGCACCATCACCGTGCGCGACACGATCGGCGCCGGAGACACCTTCAGCGGCAGCCTGCTCAACGCCTTGCTCACAGGCATGAACGTCGTTTCTGCGAGCCAGCGCGCCGGCGACGAAACCACGGCCTGGCTCGAGCACCGAGAGGCGCTCGGCGAAACGGCAACAGAAAAATCAATATCATAACAGTTTTATTTGATCGGCCTCCGGGAACTTGTCCGCCCCTCTCCGAGTTGGTGGGGCGCCAAACGGAGGAAGGCATGACTGAAGCCGATTTCACCTGGACGGTGCCCGTCGAACTTGAATTGCCCTGTGGGCTGACGCGGCGCTTTCTCAATGCCTATGATGCGCTGGACTTTCTCGATGCAGAGTGGCCGACCCGCCGCGGTCCGGCCTATGAGCGGGCCCTGCTCCTTTGCCGCAACGCCCTGCGCGGCTCCCGCGCCGCCGAACTGGCCCGCAGCGCATTTATCGCAGCCGCCGACGAGGCCGGCATGTCGCAAAGCGCCAATCCGCACAACCTCGTGAGCTTCTTGCCGCGAGCCCGGCCCGCTGTGGCCTGAGACTTATCCACCAAGCCCAGGCGACATGAAAACCGAGGCAGAAGATGCGTTCGCGCGCCTTCCGCCTCGGTCGCTTGGTTAGCGCCTTATCGGCGCCGGTTCATCCGGAAGCTGGCAATCACTCCCGGACAAGGCTCTGCCGTTCACTGACCGGTCGACACGAGCACGGCGATCGTCTGACCGTCCATCAGCTCGCGCATCAGCAGGCCGCCATTGGCGGAGATCTCTCGACCGCTGAGGACTTCGGTAAAGACACCGTCAGCCAGGTTCGACGGCAACTCCACCACGCTATCACCCCAATACTGTTCCGAGCTCTGCCCATCGCCGTCACGGAGCATGGCGATAGGCAGCCGACAGGCGACAGTTACCAAAAACGTGCCGTCCAACTCGCGGGCAAATGCCACAGCCTGGGCCTGGCGCGGCCCCTTGACCGCCAGCGGGACGTAGCTTCCCTTGAGGAAAAGATCCGGATGGCGGTTTCGAAGTGCCAGACCCCGTCCGATGACCCCCTGTTTCAGCCACCCCTCTGCAAGCGACCGCTCATCTGCAAACGACAGTGGGGCCTCCGGGTCGAACGCGGATAGGGTTTCAAACGGCGGCGGACGGCGATTGTCGGGATCGACGAAACTGAGGTCGATCGCCTCGCTCCCCTGATAGATGTCGGGAATGCCGGGCGCCGTCAGCTTGATCGCCGTCTGTGTCAGCCCGTTGATCAGACCGGCCCAGATCAAGGGCTGGATCTCGCGGATGAACTCGGCAACGAAATCGCGATTGTCGAGCAGCAGGCTGCGCACATAGTCCGCCGCTGCCGTCTCGTAGTCGGCATTCACCGCGTTCCAGTCCGTGCGCAGTTTCGCTTCACGCAGGGACTTCTCGACAAAGGCGACGACCCTGTCGGCAAAATCGGCGATCCCCTCCAGGTCCTCCGCATCGAGGTCGACCGGCCAATGACCGACCAGAGCCTGGAAGATCATCCATTCGACCTCCGGCTCCGGCGCCGCCTGCCCGTCGATCTCGACGACCGCACCATCATGCCCCTTGCGCCATACGTCGATCAGGCGGGCAAAACGCGGCGCATCCTCGGCCAGCGCGAAAAGGCGCGCCCGGGCATCCTCGCCGCGTTTCGTATCATGAGTAGAGGATGCGGAAAGGCCGAGCGGTTGCCGCTCCGCCCGTCGCTGCATCTCGGCATGGAAATGGTCCAAACCACCCTCTTCCGGCTCCAGCTCGCCGCCGACCTCGTTGAGGGCCAGAAACTCGACGTGTCGGAAGAAAAGTGTGTCCTCGAGGGACTTCGCCATCAGCGGCCCGGTGAGCTGCTGGAAACGGCGGCGGAAGACAGCAGTTGCACCATGGTTCGCTTCCGCAACCCCATCCCCTTTCAGAAGCGCAACGATATCCTCGGCAACCGCCTGCGCCTCTCCGGAAAGCTTGTCGGCAGCGGAGGCAAGGACGTCGTCGAGCAGCGCACGATCCGATGCCGGCAGACCGTCCTTTGCACCATAGGTGCGGTATCGAGGAAACGCGATCAGAAGCTCTTCCAGCGCCGTCCGCACGACCGCTTCAGCCTGCCCGCAAAGCTTCGCTCCCTGGGTCACCAGTGCCGTGACTTCACCGGCAAAGTTGACCCGGATCATCTGAAGCTTGGCCTCGCGCATCTTCTCCGGAACGGGTTTCTGCAGTCCGGCAATGTCGACATAGGCCTTGCGCATCGCCGCAAAGCAGGCCTGATCAAGCAGGACCGGCACCTGCGCTGCAATGAATTCATAGCCCGTCGAGCCCTCGACCGGCCAGTTTTCCGGCAGATCCTCCCCCGGTGCCAGGATCTTCTCGACATAGATCGGGATTTCGGTCCCGACCGACGCCCGCAGCTGCTGAAGGTAGCCGCCGGGATCGGCGAGACCATCGACGTGATCGATGCGCAGCCCGTCGACGCGGCCCTCACGAACAAGCTGCAGCACGGTGCGATGCGCATCCTCGAACACGTCTTCCGCCTCGACACGCAGCCCGACGAGACCTGCAATCTCAAAAAAGCGACGGTAGCTGAGGCCTTTGGCAGCTTCCGACCAGTGCATCAGCCGCCAGGGCTGGAGATCATGCAGACGGCGCAGAAAATCCTTGTCCGCAGCCTTGGCGTTCAGCGTTTCGAGCAAGACGTCACAGCCATG
The DNA here is from genome assembly GCA_027484835.1 of Rhizobiaceae bacterium. GTDB lineage: Bacteria > Pseudomonadota > Alphaproteobacteria > Rhizobiales > Rhizobiaceae > Allorhizobium. The sequence goes on from JAIXSF010000119.1 coordinate 7,559, forward strand.
GTCACCGCAGAGCGCGATAACAGCCTCATGGAAAGCAGCCTCATCCGCCGGATTGGCCTGCCGTCCTAGGGCGGCAAGCGATGCGGCGACAGGATCCTGGCAGGCATCGAGAATGGCCGGATATGTTGCCGGGTTGAGCGGATAAAGGCTGTCGAAATAGTTGAGCGCCAGCCCACCGAGCACGCGGTCGAGCGTCAGCGAAATCTCGCCATCCTGCACCGCCTCTTCGAACGGTTTGCCAAGGAACGGCAGCGTCAGCCGCTGCGTCCAGTCGATATCGAAATAGTGGCCGTAACGGCTCGCCTCTCCCCATTCGATCACACTCCGCCACCACGGATTTTCGAGGCTCGCCGCCATGTGGTTCGGGACGATATCAAGGATGAGACCCAGATCCGCCTGCTTCAGCGCCTCGGCGAGCCGCTCAAGACCCGACCGCCCGCCGAGCACGGGATCGATGAGATTGGCATCGGTGACGTCATATCCATGCGTCGATCCTTCCGTCGCGGCGAAGACCGGGGAGGCATAGAGATGCGTGATCCCGAGGCGTTTCAGATACGGAACGAGCCCGATGGCGCGGTCGAAGTCCATGCCGCCGCGGAACTGCAGGCGGTATGTCGAAGCGGGAAAAGGCATGCTGGCATCCTTGGGCGTGACGGGGTCCGACGCCAGCTAACGCCGTCACGTCCGCCTTGTTCCGCCCGTTTCCCGATGCGAGCCCGTCAGTGGAGGTTGAACTCGCCGTCGACTTTGCGCCACTCGTTGGGACCAATCAGCCGCTTGTGGCTGAAGCGCACCGAATGCAGGTCGCCGTCCAGATTGGTTCGCCAGAAATCGAGAAACTTCTTCATCTGCGGAAAGTCGGGGGCCAGATCATAGTCCTGCCAGAGAAAGGTCTGAAGCACGGACCGGAAGTCCGGCATGCGGTAGAGGATGTGGGCGGTGGTGAGGCCATATCCCTCCATCTGGAGGGTGAAATCATGCGATGAATTCATGCGGTTTCCCTCTTGATCACTGACGATAAAAAGTTTGACAAAAAATCCTCGAGAGGCAAGAGAAATTCGAATTTTCACCATCAAATTCAGGATGTTAGCAGCATCGAAAAACGAGTGCTGATTTTTTCGCATAAACCTCTTGAAACGAAAAACCGGAAAAACCAAATCTTCGCGCGCCGGATGCCTTTCAAGGATCCGGCAACCCGTCCGGACCGCATCCGGTCCGGCCTTTGGGGACGTTCCATCTTTGTTTGTCCAGGAGGAAAACATGAAGTTCCGTCCGCTGCACGACCGCATCGTCGTCCGCCGCGTATCGTCCGAGGAAAAGACCAAGGGCGGCATCATCATTCCCGATACCGCCAAGGAAAAGCCGCAGGAAGGCGAAGTCATCGCCGTCGGCCCGGGCGCGCGCAACGACCAGGGCCAGATCGTCGCACTCGACGTGAAGGTCGGCGACCGCATTCTCTTCGGCAAGTGGTCCGGCACAGAAATCAAGATCGACGGCGAAGAGCTGCTGATCATGAAGGAAGCCGACGTGATGGGCGTGATCGAAGCCCAGGCCGCGGAAAAGAAAGCCGCCTGAGAAACATCAGTCATCATTTGCCTTTGAGGAGTGAACCATGGCTGCAAAAGAAGTGAAGTTTAACACCGATGCCCGCGAGAAGATGCTGCGTGGCGTCGACATCCTTGCCAATGCCGTGAAGGTGACGCTGGGTCCGAAGGGTCGCAACGTCGTCATCGACAAGTCCTTTGGCGCACCCCGCATCACCAAGGACGGCGTGTCGGTTGCCAAGGAAATCGAGCTTGAGGACAAGTTCGAGAACATGGGCGCACAGATGCTGCGCGAAGTGGCATCCAAGACCAATGACCTCGCCGGTGATGGCACGACGACCGCAACCGTGCTCGCCCAGGCCATCGTCAAGGAGGGCGCCAAGGCCGTCGCCTCGGGCCTCAACCCGATGGACCTCAAGCGTGGCGTCGATCTGGCGGTCGAAGCCGTAGTGGCCGAACTGAAGGCCAATGCCCGAAAGATCTCCAACAATGCCGAGATCGCCCAGGTCGGCACCATCTCTGCAAACGGCGACACCGAGATCGGTCGCTACCTTGCCGAAGCGATGGAGAAGGTCGGCAATGACGGCGTCATCACCGTCGAAGAAGCCAAGACCGCTGAAACCGAACTCGAAGTCGTTGAAGGCATGCAGTTCGACCGCGGCTATCTCTCGCCCTACTTCGTCACCAATCAGGAAAAGATGCGCGTCGAACTCGACGATCCCTATATCCTGATCCACGAAAAGAAGCTCTCGTCGCTTCAGGCGATGCTTCCGGTGCTCGAAGCCGTGGTGCAGACGGGTCGTCCGCTGCTCATCATCGCCGAGGACATCGAAGGCGAAGCCCTCGCGACCCTCGTGGTCAACAAGCTGCGCGGCGGCCTCAAGGTTGCGGCCGTGAAGGCTCCGGGCTTCGGCGATCGTCGCAAGGCGATGCTGCAGGACATC
>JAIXSF010000155.1 GCA_027484835.1 Rhizobiaceae bacterium
GGGTCTCGACCGGAACGGGATCGCTCATGCCGGAATTGCCGCTGTCGACCGAAAGCGGCAGGATCCCGCCCTCCTCCGGCATCTCGCCGGCCACCTGCGTTTCGCCGAGCGCAGGCTGCGGCCCGCTCGGCCCCGTCACGATCTGGGTCGGCTCGTCGAAGCCGATCCCGTCGACGACAGGCTGGCTGGTATTGCCCTCGGCAATCGCCATCGCCCCGCCCGAGGTCACCACATGCGGCTGCACACCAACCGGGCTCAACGCATCCTGGTAGCTCACGTCCGAAACCTGCGACGCCGCCCCTATCCCGAGCTCGCCGTCGATATTGACGCCGCCTTCGGGGATCGCCATTGCGCTCATCACCTGGCCCTGGTTGCCATCGGCCAAGTCAGGCTCAGCCGCTGCCATCATCGAGGCAGCCTGCGGTGGCGGTGTCTCGCCATCGGCAAGATTGGGTGTGTCGAGATAGTCGAGCCCTTGCGATCCGGCATTCTGCGTGCCCGCTGGCGGCGCGTAAGCTGCCGCTTCCGCACGGGGATCACCGATCCGCCCGACCAGCACCCGCCCGTCGCGTCTCTGATCCACCTTGCCGATCAGCTGGTCACCGGCGCGAGGCCCGCCCACATCCGCAAAAGGGACACGATCGCTGCCGGAACACCCGGCGACGAAAAGGGCCGATAAGACCGCAACCGTGAGCCGGCTGCCAAAGGACGAAAACACTGAACTCATTTCACCCTCGATGGCCCGCTATGGGACAAGTCTGGTGAGCTTAGCCGAGCCCGGCTTAATGCGCCATGAACGGAAACGGGCAGGAATCCGGGGCAAGAAATAAGGGCCGGCGGATTGCTCCACCGGCCCCTTGAGGACGTCAATGCCGACGCTTATGCCGCCCGGCGATGGCCGCCCGCGTGCTGGACGTTGACCCTGAGGCGCGACAGGAGCTGGCGCAGATTGTAGCTCTCTTCCGCCAGCGACTGGCCGGCCGCCGAGGTTTCCTCGACCATCGCCGCATTTTGCTGCGTCATCTGGTCCATGTGGTTGACCGAGGTGTTGATCTCGGCAAGCCCCGTCGCCTGCTCCTTGGCCGCCGTCGCGATCGTGTTGACGCTTTCGTTCACGCGGTTGACCAGCGCCTCGATCTCGAGCAGCGCCTCGCCGGTCGAACGCACCAGGCCGACCCCGGTATCGACTTCCGCCGCAGACGCGCTGATCAGGGTCTTGATCTCCTTCGCCGCATTCGCCGAACGCTGCGCCAGTTCGCGCACTTCCTGCGCCACCACCGCAAAGCCGCGACCTGCCTCACCCGCACGCGCCGCCTCGACGCCTGCGTTCAGAGCCAGAAGGTTGGTCTGGAAGGCGATCTCGTCGATGACGGAGATGATCTGGCTGATCTTCTGCGAGGAGCCTTCGATCCGGCCCATGGCATCGACCGCATTGCGCACGATCTCGCCCGAACGGTTGGCGCTCGTTTTCGTCTCGGCCACCATCTGGCGGGCCTCGTTGGCGCGCTCGGCCGCCGTGCGCACGGTTGCGGTGATCTCGTCGAGGGCTGCCGCCGTCTCTTCGAGTGCCGCCGCCTGCTGTTCGGTGCGCTTCGAAAGGTTGTTGGTCGCCTCGCTGATGTTGCCGGCCGAGGACGTCACGATGTCACTCGTCTGGTTGATCGCCGCAATGACGCTGCCGAGCGACTCGACCGCACGGTTGAAGTCGTCGCGCAGCTTTTCGTATTCCGAGCCGATCACGCCGATCTGCACGGTGAGGTCACCCTCGGCCAGGCGTTCCAGCGCCGAACCCAGCGCGCTGATCGCATGATTCTGCCGTTCGGAGGCCGTCCGCAGGTTCAGTTCGTTGCGCTCACGCTCGCCATTGATGCTCGCCTGCTGCTCGACTTCGCGGTCGCGCAGTTCGATGCGCTCTCGAACGCTGTTGCGCAGCACTTCGAGGGTCTTGGCCATGCCGCCGATCTCGTCGCGGCGCTCGGTGTCGCCGATCGTGATCTCGACGCGCTCCTCGGCGATGTCGTTCATCGCGCCCTTCAGCCGGTTGATCGGGTTCACGACGCTGCGCACCACGAGATAGGCGAAGAAGACCATGCCGATGGTGGCAAGACCGATCAGCACGCCATAGCGCAGCGCGGTGCCGCGGAAGAGCACGGCCAGGTCGTCCGAGTAGACGCCGGTGCCAACCACCCAGCCCCAGGGCTCGTAGCCGATGACATGCGACAGCTTTTCGACAGGCTCTTCGAAGCCCGGCTTCGGCCAGTAATAGTCGACGAAGCCCTCCTTGCTGGCCTTGACCGTGTTGACGAACTCGACAAACAGGAACTTGCCGTTCGGGTCCTTGTTCTGGCTCAGATCCTTGCCGTTCAGCTCCGGCTTGATCGGATGCATGACCATGGCCGGCTTCATGTCGATGATGAAGTAATAGCCGTCGGGATTGTAGCGCATTGCGCCGGTTGCATCCTTGGCGCGCGCCTGCGCCTCCTCGCGCGTCAGCGTGCCGGCGACTTCCTCCTTGTAATATTTCTCGAAGATGGAAATCGCTTGATCGTTGATTTGCGCCAGTCCCATGCGCCGCTCATGCACCAGCGCGTCATAGGATTGGAAAAGGCTGTATGTCAGCGCGCCGACCAGAACCGCCAGAGCCAGCGCGACAAGTGCATAGAGCCGCACTGACAGAGACACCGATTTCATGTAGTCCACCCCCGTATTGGTTAGAATAGCTAAATTTTGATATTTATCAGTTCTAAACTCCGTAAATGCGGACCTGCGAAATCTAAGGGGTGCATTTTAACCCGTCAAAATTAGTAGTGGCGCAGGCGGCATCATGCGATTTCTTGTGCCCGCGACGCACAGGAGACGCAGACAGAATCATGATCAGCCCCGCACAGACACCCACCGGCGAACTCACCTTGAGAACGCTTGCCATGCCTGCAGACGCCAATGCGGCAGGCGATATCTTCGGTGGTTGGGTCATGGCCCAGATGGACCTTGCCTGTGGCATCCGCGCTGCCGAGCGCGCCCGCGGCCGTGTGGTCACGGCGGCCGTCCAGGAAATGGCCTTCGCCATGCCGGTCAAGATCGGCGACACCCTTTGCGTCTACACCGAGATCTCCCGTGTCGGTCGAACCTCGATGACACTGAAGGTGGAAACCTGGGCCCAGCGCTATCTGACCCATGTGATGGAAAAGGTGACGGAAGCGACCTTCGTCATGGTCGCGCTCGATGCCGATGGCAAACCGACGCCGGTGCCCGCGCTCTAGGCCGGATCAGGCCCCTGCCAACTGCCGGAACAGCGCCTCGCACGCCTCGTCCGTTGGGAAAAACATCTCGATCTTGATGTCGGCAAGCGCGATGTCCTCGGCGGTCCCGAACTGCGTGATCGTCGAGAACATCGGAAACACCTGCCCGCCGGAACGAAACCGGACGGCGAGCACCGCCGGCAGATCGCCACCCTTGAGACCGTCGGCCGGCGTATAGGCGTCGGCAAGTCCGGCCGCTGCCTTATCGAGCACCGGATCGCCGCCGAGATGTGCACTTTCCAGCCGGAACCGGGCCGCCAGATGCTGGGCGACCTCCGGCCAGTTCTCGACAAGCGCCTCACCGCGTCCCGGTGTCAGCAGAAAATCGATGAAGCTGTCGCCGGCAGCCAGTCCGAACCCGGCCAACATGGCGCGACCACTGGCATTGGCGTCCATGACGACCCAGTGCCGGTCAAAGACAAAGGCCGGATAGGGCAGATGCCCCTCGATCATGTGGGTGATCGCCTTGGCAATCGGCGCCATCGCACGGCTGTCCAGCGGACGGCTGGCATAGGCGGCCCGAAACCCCGCGGCATCCAGCAACAGATTGCGATCGGCCCGCGGCACCTCAAGCGCTTCGCCGAGACGCAGGACCATCGGCCGGCTGGGCTTGGCCCTGCCCGTTTCCAGAAAGGCGATGTGCCGCGCCGAAACATCGGCCATCAGCGCCAGCTGCAACTGGCTCATGCGTCGCTTGCCGCGCCAGCTGCGCAGCTGACCACCGAAATCGCCCGTCATCCCATGCCCTCCTGCCGTTCCGCACTGCGCACCGTGTTTCTTCTTGTCCCACAGGGCCGAGCCTCAGTCACTTACCTCCGGGGTAATTGCGACGAGGCGATCGGCTGCGCATCGTCATCGGGCTGAACTCAAAAAAGGAGAACATCATGTCCCGCGATTTTGCCCCCACATGGCTGAAACTCAACAGCCTGTTCGTTGTCCTGCTCGGCCTTGTGGTCGCGCTCGGCGCCCATCCGGCCACGGCCCTGCCGGCAACCTGGCTCACCGATATCGTCTTCTTCCCCTTCGACGGCGCCCAGTCGCTGGACGCCCCCGCGGCGCGCCTGCTGGCGGCCATCAGCGGTGGCGTCATGGTCGGCTGGGGTGTGATGAGCGGGCTGGTCGGCGATCGCCTGATGCCGGTAGACCCACGCCTTGCACGCCTGCTGGTGGTCGAATCCACCCTGGCCTGGTTCGTGGTCGACAGCACAGGCTCCTTCGTGTCGGGTGCGATGGTCAACGTCCTGCTGAACACCGTGCTGATGCTGGCGATCGTTGTCCCGGCCTGGCGGATCGGTGCAGAAACGGTAGTTCCGGCGCGCTAGGCCGCCAGGCGCCTGACGAAATCCGGAACGGGCGCGGCAGCGACTTGCCGCGCCTTTTTCCGTCAGCCTCTGAACACGAAGGCCGCCCCGGCTGCGATCAGCGCAAAGCCGATGGCATGATTGATCGTCAGGCTTTCCTTCAGGAAGAAGACCGAGAAGCCGGAAAAGACGATCAGCGTGATGACCTCCTGCATCGTTTTCAGCTGCGCGGCCGAATAGACCTCGGAGCCGATGCGGTTTGCCGGCACCGCGAGGCAGTATTCGAAGAAGGCGATACCCCAGCTCGCAAGAATGGCGATCCAGAGTGCCGACGTCTTGTATTTCAGATGGCCATACCAGGCGAAGGTCATGAAGATGTTCGAAGCCGAGAGGAGGATGATCGGCCAGACGGCCGCAGGCGAAAATGTGGGCATGGGACACTCGTGCAGGTGAAGGAGTTTTGGCGGAGGAACGAAAGAACGGTGACGGCGGAGTGAACCAGCGAGTCACCCGGTCGCCGGTAAAATACAATGAAAACTGGAGGTAGTATGGCGCATAAACACGCCGGACACGGAGAAAACCGATCTCCCGCAACACAACCTGAATGACGTTGGCGACCGACGATGAGCGCCTTGGAAACGGCGCCTCTGAGCCCAAAAGGGACCGCTAAAAAATGCCCTATTATTTCTAGTTAAATTGCGCCACGCAGCCGTAACGCACCATTAAGTTGCTCATGTTATTGAGGAATTATTGCGATCGGTATGGGCATTGATTTATGTGGTTGGATAAGAGCCGAAGCGGCAAGGAAATGCCGGCAGTTCTGCAAGCCCAGGTGGCGGACATTGTAGAAGGCTACCCTTCGACCCTCGCGCTCAACGCTTTCACACTCACCGTCAGCATGATCGTCCTTCGCCTCTTGGATCAGACAAGCTGGATCGTCTGGCTGTGGTTTGGCTGCGCCGGCATGTGCATTGCCGCCCGCGCCTATATGATGAACGCTTTGAAAAGACGCGGCATGTTGCTCTCGGCGCCCAAGGCGAGCCTCACCATTCTCTCGCTCGGCGCCCTGGCGATCGGCATGGTCTGGGGTGCGCTCCCATGGATCGTTCCGTCTTTCGATCCTCTCGGCCAGCACGCGCCGCTGTTCCTGATCATGGGCGGCATGGCAGCGGGCTCGGTGATCAAGCAGATCGGCTACACCCCGCTCGCGCTGAACTTCGCGATCCCGATCCTTCTGTCCCTGATGGGCAACCTCATCTATCTCTGGCGCGCCAACGAAGTGCTGATGGGGCTGTGCCTGTCCCTGATGATCCTCGTCTTCATCCGCCGGAGCATCTGGGCCGAACGCATGTTCGTCAGCAACCAGGTCGCGCGCCACCAGGCGACCGCGCTGGCCGACAGCCTGACCCGTGCCAACAGCGACATTCTGCGACAGAATTCCAGGCTCGAGGCGCTGGCCAATCGCGACACGCTGACCGGTCTGGCCAACCGCGTCTTCTTTCACGGCCGCCTCGCCGGTGACATCGCCCGAGCCAAGGTCGTTGATGAACAGGTGGCGCTTCTGATTTTCGACGTCGAGCGGTTCCAGTCGATCAACGACACGCTCGGCCACAGCGCGGGCGATGCACTTCTTCAGGAGATCGCCAGCCGCATCTCGTCCCTCATCGAGGATGGCAGCCTAATTGCCCGCCTCGGCGGCGACGAGTTCGCCGTCATCGTCAGTGGCTCGGCAGCGCTCGAACGGGCCCGCTCGCATGCTGCATCCGTTCTGGAGGCGAGCCGTCAGCCGATCCACTGGCATCAGCGCCAGGCCGTCGTCGGCCTGAGTGTCGGCCTTGCCGCCTATCCCGACCACGCCGACAATGCCGAGGAACTGCTCGCCTGCGCCGACATGGCACTTTACGACGCCAAGCGCGGCGACCGTCGTCAGTTGCGCGAGTTCGACCCGGACCTCCGCCGCAATGCGGAGCGCAAGCGCATCATCGAGCAGGACCTCGAGCGTGCCATCCAGACCGGCGCCTTGGGCGCCTGGTTCCAGCCCCAGGTCGATCTCGTCTCACGCCGCATCACCGGCTTCGAGGCCCTGGTCCGCTGGCAGCATCCGCAACTGGGCTTCATTGCACCGCCGGAGATCGTCAACGCCGCCCGGGACGTGCATCTGTCGGAGCAGCTGACGGCGCGCATTGCGACCGATGCCTGCATCCTGGCGAGACGCCTGCCCTCCCTTGGACTGGACGACGTGACCGTGGCGCTCAACGTCTCGCCGCGGGAATTCGCGCTCTACTCCGTCCCCTGCATGCTGCAGGCGGTCGTCGAGCGGCACGGCGTCGAGCCCTCGGCGCTCGAAATCGAGATCACCGAAGAAGCCATTCTCGATCCGGCACTCGCCGACGAACAGCTGAAGAAGCTCGAACAGGCCGGCTACAAGCTTGCTGTCGACGATTTCGGCATGGGCCATTCCTCCCTCGCCTATCTGATCAGCCTGAAGGTCGATCGCCTGAAGATCGATCGCAGTTTCGTCAAGGATGTCGCCCGCAGCGAGACCAACCAGAAGCTCATCTCCACCATGGTCACTCTCGGCCAGTCGCTGGCGCTCGAAATCGTCGTCGAAGGCGTCGAAACCCCCGAAGACGCCGCCATCCTCGCCCGCCTCGGCTGCAGCACAGCCCAGGGCTACCTCTTTGCCCGCCCCATGCCCGCAGGCGCCCTCGACAGCTGGATCGCCCAGCACCAGCCCACCACCAGCCTGAAGCGGAAGATGAAATCCAAACACCTGTCGGTCGCGTGAAAAGCGTTACCGGGTTGCGCCGAGTGCATGTCGCGGCATAGTTGCGACATCAGACATTGACTCGGGATCCTCATGGCGAAGGCGATTTTCTACCACAAGGATGGAAGCGGTTATAAAGACGTCCGTGGACGCCTCTACCATTTCCCGAAGATGTATCTCTCCCGCGTTCAGCAAGCGCAGAATGACTGGATCGTCTACTACGGACCGCTGATGGGTCTGCCAAGCCGCTACTACTCTGGCTTGGCGAGGGTAACCGCCATTAGGCCCGACGACGAACTTTCCGAGCACTTCTATGCGGAGCTAGCCGATTACCTGGACTTCGATCGCCCGCTCGACTACCGCGAGAATGGCGGCTACGAGCGGCAATTGATTTCCGCGGATGGGAGCGTCAATCCAGGGCGCAGCGTGCAGGCCGTCCGTGTCATCAGCGACGCGGAGTTTGTCGCTTTGGTTCAGGCAGGGCTGTCGGAGCCTGAAGAATGGCCCCTACGCACCGACAGCCAAGCGGGGACACGGGAACCATTTGAGCAGCCCATCGATCCGCTTCTCTTTCTGTCAGCAGGAGAAACCGCCCAAGCGAGCTACATCGCCGGCGACTATGACCGGCCGATCATCGCCAGCACCATCAACCGTCCCTTCCGCGACGCGAAATTCCGCCAACATGTCCGCCGCGTCTACGACCGCACCTGCGCCTTTACCGGTCTGCGCCTGATCAATGGTGGTGGCCGCCCGGAGGTTGAAGCAGCCCACATCGTGCCGGTCGAGAAAGGTGGCAACGATTCGGTTCAGAACGGCATCGCTCTTTCGGGCACCGTCCACTGGATGTTCGATCGCGGACTGCTGTCCCTCGCCGATGACTTCACCATCCTGCAGTCCCGCCAATTGAACGAAGACATCTCGCACCTCCTCGTGAAAGACGGCAAGGCGCGCGTGCCCACCGCCCCACATCTGCGCCCGCACCCACATTATCTCGGCTGGCACCGCGAGCACGTCTTCAAGCACTGACGCGGATCGGCTCCTGCCACCACGCTGGCAACAACCCGCGCCACCCGTTGCGTTTTCGTTCTGATTATCCCGCCCCGCCCCTTCCCTTTGCCGCCGCCCTTCTCCATATTCCGGCCATGGCCAAATCTCCCAAATCCTCCGCCCCCTCGAATGCATTCGAGGAAGCCCCGCAAGCCTCGTTCGAAGGCGCGCCCCTGTCGGGATCCGTCTCCGACTGGGTGAAGCAATTAGAGGCCGAGGCGGAGGCCTCCACCGTCGAGAGCCAGCGCGAACTGGCGTCTAAGGCCGGCAAGCACCGCAAGAAGATCGAGATCGAGGCCCGCCGCCACGCCGAAAAGGTGGCGTTGGAAAAGGCGACCACCAAACCCACGGCGAAAAACACCACCTCCACCAAGACCTCCCGTGGCGTCTCCATCGGCGCCTCCACCGATCCGAAGACCCGCGCCGCCGCCGGCCTCAATCCGATCGCCGGCATGGACGTCTCGCTGGAGGAAGCCGAATCCCTCGCCCCCGGCGCCGTCACGGCCACGGTCGAGGCGCTCTCCGCCCTGATCGAGAGCGGCAACCCGCTGTTCAAGAACGGCGAGCTCTGGATGCCGCACCGTCCGGCCCGCCCGGCGAAATCCGAAGGCGGCGTGCCGATCCGCATGGCCTCCGACTTCCAGCCCGCCGGCGACCAGCCGACCGCCATCAAGGACCTGATCGAGGGCCTCAACAATGACGACC
>JAIXSF010000108.1 GCA_027484835.1 Rhizobiaceae bacterium
ATTGCCGCAGGCGGTGTTTTGCCGATGTGTCAGGATACCGGCACGGCGATCGTCATGGGCAAGAAGGGGCGCCGCGTCTGGACCGATGGTCACGATTACGAGGCGCTCGCCGAAGGCGTGCGCGACGCCTACGAGCGCCGAAACCTGCGCTACTCGCAGCTCGCCCCGATCAAGATGTTCGAGGAAAAGAACACCAAGACCAACCTGCCGGCCCAGATCGACCTCTATGAGGAGGGCGAGGATGCCTACAAGTTCCTGTTCATGGCCAAGGGCGGCGGCTCGGCCAACAAGACCTTCCTGTATCAGGGTACACCCTCGCTTCTGACCCATGACCGGATGATCGACTTCCTCAAGGAGAAGATCCTCACCTTGGGTACGGCAGCCTGTCCGCCCTATCATCTGGCGATCGTGATCGGCGGCCTTTCCGCCGAAATGACGCTGAAGACGGTCAAGCTGGCGTCGGCTCGTTACCTGGACGACCTGCCGACCGAGGGATCCGAGAGCGGCCACGCCTTCCGCGATCTGGAAATGGAACAGGAAATCCACAAGCTCACCCAGTCGATGGGTGTCGGCGCCCAGTTCGGGGGCAAGTATTTCTGTCATGACGTGCGGGTCATCCGCCTGCCCCGTCACGGCGCCTCGTTGCCCATCGGCCTCGGTGTCAGCTGTTCCGCCGACCGCCAGGCCAAAGGCAAGATTACCAAGGACGGCATTTACATCGAGCAACTCGAAACAGATCCGTCGAAATACATGCCTGAGATCGACGACAGCGCTCTGTCCTCATCCGTGGTCAAGATCGACCTCAACCAGCCGATGAGCGCCATCCTCGCCGAACTGACCAAGCATCCGGTCAAGACGCGTCTGTCGCTGACGGGCACGATCATCGTCGCGCGTGACCTGGCCCACTCCAAGATCCGCGAACGCCTCGAAAAGGGCGAAGGCATGCCGGATTACATGAAGAACCACCCGGTCTATTACGCCGGACCTGCCAAGACCCCGACCGGCTATGCCTCGGGTTCTTTCGGCCCGACGACCGCTGGCCGCATGGACAGCTACGTCGACCAGTTCCAGTCCTTCGGCGGCTCCATGGTCATGCTCGCCAAGGGCAATCGTTCGCGCGCCGTCCGCGAAGCCTGCAAGACCCATGGCGGCTTCTATCTCGGCTCGATCGGTGGCCCCGCAGCCCGCCTGGCGCAGGATTGCATCAAGAAGGTCGAGGTTCTGGAATATCCTGAATTAGGCATGGAAGCGGTCTGGAAAATCGAAGTCGAGGACTTCCCGGCCTTCGTCGTGACCGACGACAAGGGCAACGATTTCTTCCAGGAATTCAACTTGGGCTGACTTATTTTTACAAAGCGACTGCCGCAAGGGTACCCTGCTGCCCTTGCGGCATTTTCTTTTGTGAACGTTTACAATCGCTTACGAGCCGCCACTCAGGCCATACAAGATTTCGCCGTGAATTCTTCATTGCTGAATAATTAAACTTTTTCCAATGATTTAGGGCTATTCCTACCTTAGACCTATTCGGGTCGAGGAGACCTCTACTGGAGTTGGCCGAATGACCACGGCGACACCGCCAAAAACCCAGGTACCTGACGTTGCGGCACACATCACTTATGCCATGCGCTCAATGGGCGTCGCCCCGATCCCGCGCAATTACGAGCTATACTACGAGGCCTATATCGGGTCGAACCCGGCTCTGACGCGTGATCTGGCCGCCCTTGGCAGCCGCGCGACCCAGGACGAACTCGACGAGCTCGGCGAAAAGTATTTCGGCCACCACCATGGCCGCCTGATGGAATCGGCGCATACGAAGCTGATCGGCGAGTTGGAAGGCCTGTTGCGCGTTCTGCAGCAGGAACAGAATTCGCTGCAGAGCTACAACAGGCTGCTCGGCGAAACCTATCACCGGATCAATTCCAAGAGCACCAACAGCGCCGACATCCTGCGCAACGCGATCAGCATCCTGACCGACGCAACCGGCAGCACGATGGCGCATGGTGAAAAGACCGTCGTCGAAATGTCGCAGCGCTCGCAGGAAATGGATGAGGTCCGCCGCGAGCTCGACGAATACAAGCGCATCGCCAACACCGATTCGCTGACCCGCATCGCTAATCGCCGCGCATTCGACGAGAAACTGGCCGCGATCTACGAAAGCGGCAGCCGGCCGATCAGCAGTCTTGTGCTGGCGGACATCGACAACTTCAAGAAGGTCAACGACGCCTACGGCCATCCGGTCGGCGACAAGATCCTCGCGACGGTTGCCACCGTCATCCGCAGCAATGTCCGCAAGGAATGTTTCGTGGCGAGAACCGGTGGCGAGGAATTTGCCATCATCATCGACGGCAACACGTCAGAAGAAGTCTACCAGACCTGCGAACGCGTCCGCATGGCCCTGGAGGCAACGCCCTTCAAGAATTCGAAGACCGGGGTCAACTACGGTCCGATCACCATCTCGCTCGGTTATGCCATGGCAACCGACGCAGAAGACGCCGGTGAACTTTATGCGAGGTCGGATATCGCGCTCTACTGCGCCAAGAACGCCGGTCGCAATCGCACGAAGCCTTACGAAGACGGCATGAAGAAAGACTTCTCCAAGAGCTGGCTTATCTACAAGCGGTGATCCCTGTCGGGGTCACCACATCGTCTTGGCTGCACGCGCCGGCCACTCCCGGTCATAGGTCTCGCGATCGAAGTCCTGCTTGGCGGCTTTCAGCATTTCGCCCGGCGTTGGCAGAGCCTCGGCGGCAACCTGCCGGTCTGCATTCCATAGTTCAGCCCGCATCACCGCCCGCGCGCATTGGAAATAAGCCTCCTCGATCGCCACCATGACGACACTGCGTGGATGGCGACCGTCCATCTCGAAACTCTGGAGAAGTTCGGGGGCGACGGAAACCACGGCGCGGCCGTTGATCCGCATGACGCTGTTGGAACCCGGGATCAGGAACATCAGGGCGACACGCGGGTCGCGCACGATGTTGGCCAGCGAATCGATGCGGTTGTTGCCGCGCCAGTCGGGTAGGCTCAGGCGGCGCTCGTCCTCGACCCGGACAACCGAACCTCGATCGCCACGCGGCGAGCAATCCAGCCCCTCCGGACCGACCGTTGCCAGCGCAACAAAGGGCGACATCTCGATCATCTGCCGATAGGCCGGCGTGAGATGGTCCGTTACCTTGGCGGTCGAGGCTTCCGATACGTCCCCGTAGAGTGCCTTCAGCTCCTCGACATCGGTGATGATGGTCATGATCGCCTCTCCCTGTTCCGGCATGCGGCTTACCGCAGGAGACTTGATCTAGGAAAGTCCCGTGACTGTCTTAAGACACAGCACGATCATCAAGCCGAGCCCATGTGTCCGTTCCCACGAGGAAACCAGCGACAGCGTCGATCACCTCCGGTGCACTGACGATCCGGCGATGGCCATGACCATTGGCCCAGAGATGGCGGACATGCTTCGACACGCCGATGTAACGCTGCGCATGGCCGACATTGACCTCCTTGTCGTCCTCCGCATGGACCACCAACAGGGGACGATCGATGCGGCGGGCCACCGTGACACCGTCCAGGTCCTCGACGGCAGCGCCAACCAGCGCCATCGCACGGCCGCGCATGGCCTCGACACTGCCCCGGCCGAGGCCGACCATGGATGCAAATCCGTTGAACACCTCGCCCATGCTGGACGGCGAACCGATCAGCACCAGGCGTCCGGCATTCAGGTGCTGCAGTTCGGGAAAGACCCCGCCGGCGGCCATCATCACCGCGGCACCGCCAAAGGAATGACCGACAACACCGTCGAACCCGCCGAAATGACGTTGAGCTGCAACAATCGCTTCCGCCGCTATTCTGAGATCGAGACGCCGTCCGCTCGAGGCGCCGTGACCGGGCAGATCAAGGATGACGACCTCTGCACCCGTCCGGCGAAGTCCAAGTGCGAGATCCGTCAGATATTCTGCTCGCGACCCCCAGCCATGCACGACGAGGAATCGCAACGTCCGGCCCTCGCCGCTCACAGCCGACAGGTGATGGGCCGCCGCCATTCCTCTTGCGAGTGCAAGTCGGACCGTCGTTGCCTGGCGCAGGCGCTCGCGGCCGATGCTGAATACTTGCTTCGCCTTCACACCCTTTGGCTGCCGGCTTGGGGTCCGGCAAAACAGCTCGAACCCGACACGCCCAGCCAGAACGGGCGACACCTTCTCCAGTTGCGCGAAAGCCAGACGGGTGACCTTGAGAGGAAAGGATGGCATAGTCGGAGTTCCATCAAAATGTTCAATAATGAACAATAAAGTACAAGAATGAACAAAATGCAAGCCTTCCCTTGGGATCACCCTCGCTTTCGCAGCTGGATCTCGGTTGCCCGTGCCTGCCAGCTGATGCAGCAGTCCCTTGCCCGCGCGTTGGCACCGCTGGATATCAAGCCGCCGCACCTCGACATCCTGGTCAATCTCTATCGCTTCGAAGGCATCTCGCAGCAGGAACTCGCCCGCAAGCTGCTCGTCGGCCGATCCAATATGAGCATGCTGTTGCCGCAGATGGAGAAGCGTGGACTTCTGGAACGGCGGCCCGATCTGCGCGACCGGCGCGTCCTGCGCCTGTTTCTGACGCAGGAGGGCCGGGAGATCAGCGAACAGGCCATGCGCATTCAGACGGACCTGATCGAGCGCACCCTGTCCGCCACACCGATCGATGAGTGCCAGCGGCTTGCAGAGCACATGGAGCTGCTGATCCAGCGCATGCTGTCAACCGATGGGATCGGCGAACTGGACGTCAGCGAGGATCGCGGCTGAGCCTCTTTTCGGCGAGTTCTGCTTCATAAGCCGCGAATTTCTCGTCTCCGCTATCACCGAGCTCGCGCAGATAGATCCACGTGAAGATCCCCGTATCATGGCCGTCGTCGAAGCCGATGCGAACCGCGTAGTTGCCCGTCGGCGTCATCTGCCGGATCGCCACGTTCCGCTTGCCAGGCACTGTCACCTTCTGTCCGGGTCCATGGCCTTGAACTTCGGCCGAAGGAGAAAGGACACGCAGCATCTCGGCAGGCAAGGTTGCGACGTAACCGTCGTTGAACGTCACCGTCAGCAGACGCCGATCCTTCGACACCTTGAGTTCGCTTGGCCAGATCTCGCTCATTTTACGCTCTTTTTGCATTCGGTTCCGCTGCCGCAGACCTAGGACCTAGATCACCGGTTTGCAATCCGTTTCCAATCGGAAGACCAGTGTCAACTTGACGCCTCCGGGGCAAGGCCCCACATTGGATCAAAATGCCGGAGACACTTCTTGGACCAGAGCCCCACCGTTTGGCGTGACGCACAGCCACTCGTCGATAGCGCCACCCCGATGATCGATCCCTTCGGCCGGGCCGTCACGTATCTGCGTGTATCCGTCACCGACCGCTGCGACTTCCGCTGCACCTATTGCATGTCGGAGAACATGACATTCCTGCCGAAGAAGGATCTTCTGACGCTCGAAGAACTGGACAGGCTCTGTTCGGCCTTCATCGCCAAGGGCGTACGCAAGTTGCGGCTCACGGGCGGCGAACCGCTGGTGCGCAAGAACATCATGCATCTCGTGCGCGGCCTGTCACGCCATATCGGCAGCGGACTTGACGAACTCACACTGACCACCAACGGTTCGCAACTGGCCCGCCATGCGCAGGAGCTGGCGGATTGTGGCGTGCGCCGCATCAACGTGTCGATCGATACGCTCGATCCGGACAAGTTCAAGGCGATCACGCGCTGGGGCGAGTTGGACAAGGTCATGGAAGGCGTGCGCGCCGCCCAGGCGGCCGGCATCCACGTGAAGCTCAACGCCGTGGCTCTGAAGGAATTCAACGAGCACGAGATCCCGGAGCTTATGCGGTTCGCCCATGGCGAAGGCATGGACCTGACGCTCATCGAGACCATGCCGATGGGCGAAACCGGCGAGGACCGGACGGATCAGTATCTGCCGCTGTCACTGGTCCGCCAGAGGCTTGAAGAGCAGTTCACCCTCGACGACATCCCGTATCGGACCGGCGGACCGGCTCGTTATGTCGAAGTACGCGAAACGGGCGGACGTCTCGGCTTCATTACGCCGCTCACCCACAATTTCTGCGAAAGCTGCAACCGGGTGCGACTGACGTGCACTGGCACACTCTACATGTGCCTTGGGCAGGACGATGCAGCTGACCTTCGCACCGCGCTTCGTGCCTCCGATGACGACGCCTATCTGTCGGCGGCCATCGACGAGGCCATTTCGCGCAAACCCAAGGGCCACGACTTCATCATCGACCGCAACCACCGCAAGCCGGCGGTGGCGCGCCATATGAGCGTCACCGGCGGCTAAGCGCCGCCGACTCCTCTGTTTCGGACATTAAGCCGACCGACGGAAAACCTCTGCACCTGCGCGCTGCGCATCGGTGCGGAAGCGCGAGATCTTGTGCATCAGGATGTCGACGCGTTGGCGTAGCCCCTGGATCTCGGCATTGTTTTCTTCGACCATGGCCGCATTCTGCTGTGTGATGAGTTCGACATCGCGCACCGCAGAGGTCACTTCGCTGATGCCGGTCGACTGCTCGCGCGTTGCAGCCGAAATGCTCTCGACGAGCGACTGCACTTCCTCGACCTGATCGATAATGGCCTGGAGGGCAACACCGGTATTCTCGACGAGCTCGACGCCCGACTTGACCTGACCGCCGCTGACCGAGATCAGGGTCTTGATCTCCTTGGCCGCATTCGCGCAGCGTTGCGCGAGATCCCGGACTTCCTGGGCAACGACTGCAAAACCACGGCCCGCCTCGCCCGCACGCGCGGCTTCCACACCGGCATTGAGAGCAAGAAGATTGGTCTGGAAGGCGATTTCATCGATGACGCTGATGATGGTCGAGATTTTTTCCGAGGATCGGCTGATCTCGGCCATCGCTTCGACGGCTTTCCTCACGACGACACCCGATTGGCGCGCATGGTCGCGGGCTGCCTGCACGGACTGAGCCGTTCGCCCTGCCCCGTCGGCCGTGCTGCGAACAACATCGCTCAGATGCGAGAGCGCACGCACGCTCTCTTCAAGGGCTGCGGCCTGCTGTTCCGTGCGGCGAGCAAGATCATCGGCCGAAACAGCAAGGTTCTCCGTGCCGGCGTTGATATCGACGCTGGCCGCGCGAACTTCCTCGAGGGTGGCCCGGAGGGCTTCGACCGCCTGATTATAGGTGGACGCCATGGCAACGAAGTCCGCCGGCAAGTCGTCGCGCATGGAGACGTTGAGCTGCCCATTGGCGAGCGCCTCGAGCACGGAGGAAAGGGCCTCCAGCGCCGAGCGCTGATCGGCTTCGACCCGCGCACGCTCCAGGGCACGCTGCGCGCTTTCCTGTTCGGATCGCGCACGCGCCGCCTCCGCCTCCTCTTCCAGGCGTCTGTTTTCCAGTGCCGCATCACGGAAGACGGTTACCGAACGCACCATGTCGCCGATCTCGTCGCCGCGGTTGCGGCCTTCGATCGGAACGGAGAGATCACCGCTCGCAAGCCGGGACATGACGCCGGTGATGCGCTTCAACGGCGCCCGCAGCGTTTCCACCAGCATCAAGCCGCCGATGATCGCGAGAAGCGTGCCCACAACCATGGTGATGACTGAGATCGTCGCCGAGCGCTCGCTGTCCTCACGACCGATCTCCTGCGCCTGCGATACGAAGTTGCGAAGCGACTCCATGGCCGAAGACACGGCAGCATTGGCCGCCAGACGCTTCGCCTGCCAGTCTTGGCCGACATCCAGACGCCCCTGCGACTTCTCGACGATGGCGGCCAGATGCGGCGCGATCTTCTGGGGGAAGTCGCGAAGCGCGCTGTTCTTGGCGCCGAGTTCGGAAATGCGCGCTGCGACCTTCTGCAAGGAGTCCACCTCGCCGATCACGATCTGGCGGCTCTGATCATCCAGCGAACCCAGCATCTGCTGAACCCGGAGCTCCACCGTGGCAATGGTGAGCGCTGCGTTGTCGACGAGCGCCATCAACTCCTTCTGTTCGGCAACCAGCTTGTCGAGGCTGACGAAGCGGTCGGCGGCCACATCGCCGTTCTTGGCGGCCTGAAGCGTGATCTTCTGCTCGATCTCGACCAGTTCTGACAGCACGCGCCCGAGTTCGGTCGCGCGGGCATCGTCGGGAGCCGATTGACCGAGGATCGCCTCGATCGCAGACGAGTTGCGGCCGCGGATCTGTTCGGCGTGGGCGGCGTCATAGGCGACGAGGCCGCGGGCGATTTCGGTGCCCG
>JAIXSF010000397.1 GCA_027484835.1 Rhizobiaceae bacterium
AAAGCCATCCGTCTAGGGTCCCGTGGATCGGCGACGCGATCCGCGCCGACCCACGAAGACGAGAGGATTTCTCAATGACCATCACCATCAGATCGATTCTGACAGGCGCGCTTGCCCTCGCCACGCTTCCTGTTTTTCTCACACCCGCAGCAGCCGCTGACGCCACTTGCGCCACATCCGGCGCCGAAAGCCCGCTGGAACTGCATCGTGACTGGATCATGGAAGGCTGGGAACGGCGCGAAGGCGACCCTGCCTTTGTCTTCGCCACGAAGATGCAGCGCTATTACGATCTGAAGCAGACGAAGGGCGTGTTCTACGACAACTTCGCCCCCGGCAAGACGCAGCTCTTCAGCGATTCCGCCCGCTACGGCGCCAATTGGGAGGATCTGCAAAATGCCGCCCGTTCAGTCCGCCACGGCCTGACCTCAGGCCATGACCAGCTGCTCGACGGCAAGGTTGCCTCCACCACGCTCGGTTTTGTCGGTCGTCTGGAACGGCTGAATGGCGAAGTGCTCGCCTTCGACGGTCGTTCGCAGCTCGGCTGGACCTGCACGGATGGCGCCTGGAAGATCCGCCAGGAGCTGAACTATGCCTGGGTCGTCGAACCCGAAACCATTGCCGGTGTGCTGGGAAAGGGAGAGCTTGCGCCATGACGGATGAGGCCCAAGCCACCCATCCCTATGTCGGCCTGTGGGTGACGGAGGACCGGCATATCCGCCATGAACTTCTGCCCGACAACCGCTATGTCGAAGCGCGCGGCAATCGCGAGCGCGCCTATCTTGGCCGTTACCAGGTTACCGGCTCCCATATCGAATACTGGGACGACACGGGCTTTACCGCCGATGGCGATTTCCGCGACGGCATTCTCTACCATGCCGGCATGGTCTTGCATCGGGAATGCTGATCCCGACCGACTGGCAAGGGCGGCTCCTTCGAGCCGCCCTTCGGTCTGACACGTCATCAGGCAGCGGCACTGACACCGGTTTCCACGGCAAAACCTTCATCCGCCCAGCCGGTCATCCCGCCGATCATCACCTTCACCTTGCGCCCGAGCCGCGCAAGTCTGAGCGCGGCACGGTCGGTACCGTTGCAATGGGGCCCGGCGCAATAGACGACGAACAGCGTATCCTCAGGCCATTCCGCCATCTTCCGCTCGGTCATCTTGCCATGCGGAAGGTTGATCGCACCCGGTATGTGCCCGCGTTCGAACAGCTTTGGCCCACGCACGTCAATGAGGACGAAATCGGCTTCACCCCGGCTCATCACGTCGTGCACGTCCCAGCAGTCGGTCTCGAAGGCAAGCCGCGCGGCATAATGGGCGGCGATAAGCGCCGGATCGGCGGCGGGAATTTCACTGACGAGGCTGGGCATCACGGGCTCCTTCTGGCTGGGTGATGAGCAAACCTTGCCTTTTCGAACCATTTTGCGAAACTGGCCTGAATGACAACATGCGTAAAGATCACGCCAATGACGACAGAAGCGTCCGTCTTCACATCCTCACATCTCAGGGGCCCGCGCGTCGTCACACTGGCCTATGACGGGCTCTGCACCTTCGAATTCGGCGTCGCCGTCGAGGTTTTCGGTCTCGCCCGGCCGGAAATGGGGGAGGGCTGGTATCGTCACGCCACGGCCGCCATCGAGCCAGGGCCTCTGCGCGCGGCCGGCGGCCTGACCGTTACCGCAGTGGGCGGGCTTGAACTTTTGGCAGAGGCGGATCTGATCGTCGCACCCGGCTGGCGCGGGATCGATGCGCCCGTCCCGGAGATGCTGATCGAGGCTCTGTTGGCAGCCCATGCCCGAGGCGCCAGGCTCATGTCGCTCTGTTCGGGCATCGCGGTTCTTGCTGCGACCGGCCTGCTGGAAGGGCGGTGCGCAACCACCCACTGGCGCTATGCCGATGCGATCATGACCCGGTATCCCCGGATCCGTCTTGATCCGGACGTGCTCTATGTCGACGAGGGAGAGATCCTGACAGCGGCAGGCAGTGCGGCAGGCATCGATCTCTGTCTCCATGTCGTTCGCCGCGATTTTGGCGCGGAAGCTGCAAACAGCGTCGCACGCCGCCTGGTGGTTCCACCCCATCGCGAGGGCGGCCAGGCCCAGTTCATCGTCAAGCCGGTACCAGAGGACCATGAAGGCCGACGGCTCGGGCCACTGATGGACTGGATCGATCTCAATCTGCAGCGGGAGATATCGCTCTCGGAGATGGCCACGCGGGCGGGCATGAGCAGCCGGACCTTCCAGCGTCGGTTCCGAGACCTGACCGGCACAAGTCCGGGCGAGTTTCTCGTCACCCGCAGGCTGCGCCATGCCTGCGATCTCCTGGAGCGCCAGGCAGCCCTGTCGCTTGACGATATCGCCGCCGCCTCGGGCTTCGGCACACCGGCAACCCTTCGCCATCATTTTCGCACGCGATTGGACACCAGCCCGACGGCCTATAGGGCGCGGTTCGGCCAGCAGGGCTAAGAGCTATGGCAAGCAGGAATCATAGGCGATCGCGGCGATCGAATGCCGGGATCTAGCGTTCGGCCGCAGCCTCTTCGGCGCTTTCCTCGATCCGCTCCATGTCGTCGTCGGACAGGCCGAAATGATGGCCGATCTCATGGATCAGAACATGGGTGATGATGTCACCCAGCGTCTCTTCGTTTTCGGCCCAATAGTCGAGGATCGGTCGGCGATAGAGAATGATGCGATTTGGCATCATTCCGGTTTCCATGGAGAAACGCTCGGAAATCCCGCGCCCTTCGAACAGCCCCAGGAGATCGAAGGGCGTTTCGAGCGCCATGTCTTCGAACACTTCGTCCGTCGGAAAATCGGCGATCTCGATGATGAGATCCTTGCTCAGGTCGCGGAATTCTTGCGGCAGGTGGCCATAAGCCTCGATCGCCAGCGACTCGAACGTGCTGATCGTCGGGGCATGCCGTTCGCGCCAATCCTCGCTCTGGTCAATACGGGCCATGAATACTCCTTACTGCCGGGAGATATAGGATGTTTGAAGCAGCATTTCGAGAGCGAATTCAAGCGAGGAATAAATTCTCATTTGAATCCGGTTGACTCTTTTGTCGAGCTCTGGAATCCATAGGAACAAATAGAGAACAATCCATCAGGAGAGATCGTCATGGGCGAGAGCCCTCAGGCGCGTGAGACGCTATTTGCCCTGCGGGAAGCGATTGCCCGGATCGAGGGCAAGCCGGACCACGCCGCGCGCCTGACGGCCGATTTGCGGTCAGATGCAGGCTTCGAGAGGCCCGAAGGATATCCGGGCAAACAGGATCTGTTTGACACTCTGATGCGGGACACGCTTGCACCCGGACACCTGATTGAGCTGCGCGCAGAAAGGCTTCAGCAGTCGGGAAGCGTCATGGCAGTTGGCCTGGGCCTGGCCCTCATGGCGGCGCAAGAGGACAGTAAAAAGAGGAAACGGCTGCTCTTCGTCGCAGATCCCCATGTGGTGCGCGAGGCAGGTCTCGCCTATGCGCCCGGGCTCGGTGACTTCGGCCTGCCGCCCCAGGAGCTTGTGCATGCCTTGCCGCGCCGCATCGAGGATGCGCTGTGGCTCGCGGAGGCGGCCCTTTCTTCTCGGGCCTTCTCAGCCGTGCTTCTGGAAGTGCACGGCAATCCGAAGAAATTCGGCCTCACCGAAAGCCGGCGCCTGAGCCTGAAGGCCCGCGCCACCGGCAGCAGGCTCATCATCCTTCGCCAGGGAGGAGAAGAAGAAGCATCGAGCGCCCTTCTTCGTCTTTTTGTTGAATCCGCGCCGGCGGCGGCGCGGCATCTCGCCGACGGGACCCTTTTGGGCGGCAGCATAGGGTCACCCGTCTTTCGCATCACACTTGAAAAATCCCGCATTCCGGGCTCACCCGAACTCATTCTGGAGTGGAATTCCGATGACCGCCGCCTTCGCCTCTTCGATCCTTTCAAATCAACCGGCCTCGGATCGCCGCATCCTGTCACTCTTTTTCCCAAGACTGCCGACCGATCGCATCGCACGTCGCAGGTGGGGTCTGTCCTGGCGTTTGCCCAACGCCTCGACCGAGCATCGTGAACGGGCACCTCTCGTCTGCGCCGGTCGGATTGCCAATGCCATGCGCATCACGGCGCTGGACGAGATGGCCGAAAGCTTCGGGCTGAGGGTGGGGCAAGGCCTTGCCGAAGCCCGGGCCATCTGTGCCAAACTCGACGTGCTTGAGGCTGATCCTGGCGCCGACCGGGCTTTTCTGGACGCGATTGCCGACTGGTGCGACCGCTATACGCCGCTGGTTGCTCTCGATGGCGAAGACGGGCTTATGCTGGATGTGACCGGCTGCACGCATCTCTTCGGCGGCGAGGAGCGGCTGGTCGAGGATATCGACCGTCGGCTGACGGCCTTCGGCCTCGCCGTTCGCATTTCGGTCGGCCCGACACCCGGATGCGCCCGCGCCTGCAGCCGTTTCGGCGGTCCGCAACGCACGTCTTCGTCTGAGGCCGCGGCAATCCTTGCTCCCCTGCCTGTTGCGGCTTTGCGGCTGGAGCCGCAAACGGTGATGGATCTTGCCCGCGTCGGCCTGAAGACGGTCGGAGATCTTCTGGCAGCCCCTCGCCCGCCGATCACCCGCCGCTTTGGTGCCACCCCGATGCTGCGTCTCGACCAGGCCCTTGGCCGCGAAGGTGAACCCATTTCGCCGCGACGCCACTTGCCACTCCTGTCTGCCGAACGTCGCCTTGCCGAGCCGATCATGATCCAGGAGCAGGTCCTCGACCTTGCCGGGCGGCTGGCGGCCGGTGTGAAGAGCTCGCTTGAGGGCCGCGGCGAAGGCGGTCGCCTCTTCGAGCTTCTGGTGTTCCGCGTCGACGGTCGCGTTTTCCGTATCGAGGTCGGCGCCTCCGCCCCCTTGCGCGATCCCGCCCGCATCCGCAGCCTGTTTGAAGAAAGGCTGGGCGTTCTGAGCGACGAACTTGAAGCCGGCTTCGGTTTCGAACTCGTTCGTCTGAATGTTCTCCTGAGCGAGCCTTTCGATGTTCATCAGCCAGCCTTGGCCGATGAACAGGACAATCGTGAAGACCTTGTCCGCTTTCTCGATCAGGTGACCGCGCGCCTGGGGGAACGGGCGCTGCGCCTGCCCGTATCGCTTGCCAGCCATTGGCCGGAGAAAGCGACCATGCATGCACCGGCCACCGAGGCTCTTAAATCTGGCGATCCATCGTCATGGGGACGAAGGGAGGGCGCCACGAGACGCGTCCGCGGCCTTCGACCCTTGCGTCTGCTCGATCGCCCGGAAGAGGTGGAGGTCATGTCCACCGTTCCCGACGGGCCGCCTGCAAGCTTCCGCTGGCGTCGTGTCCAGCGGCGCATCCTGCGGGCGGAGGGACCGGAACGCCTTGCCCCGGAATGGTGGGTGGATGGTGAGGACGCCGCGCCACGGGATTATTTCCGCATCGAAGACACCGACGGCCAGCGGTTCTGGATTTACCGAGAAGGCCTTTACGAACGACGGACCGTCACGCCGACCTGGTTCCTCCAGGGCTTCTTTGCGTGAGGCAGGAACGATGACCGACAGGCTCTTTTACGAGATCGGATTGCGCAGCAACTTCTCCTTCCTGGATGGGGCCTCCCATGCGGAGGAGCTTGTCGAGCGGGCGCTTCTTCTCGAGATTTCGGGGCTTGGTCTGGCCGATCGAAATACGGTCGCCGGTGTCGTTCGCATGCATGCCGCAGCCAAGCTGAACGGTCTGGAATTCCGCCCCGGCGCCCGTCTGGTGTTTGATGACGAAACGCCCGAGCTTCTCGCCTATCCGATCAACCGCAAGGGATGGGGCAATCTCTGTCGCATGCTGAGCGAGGGAAACCTGCGCTCGAAGAAGGGTATCTGCACGCTTTGGGAAAAGGATCTTAAGGCTTGGTCGGAGGATCTTCTGTTGGTCGCCATGCCGCCATCCCTTCCCGAAGCCGCAGACGTCGAAACCTTCGAAACCCGTCTCGCCCATATCAGGTCATGGCTCGGCGATCGCCTCTATCTTGCTCTCGTGCCACGGTATGACGGGTTCGACCAGAAGACCTTCCATGAGCTGGACGGGATTGCCCGACGGCTCCGTCTGCCATTGATTGCCACCAACGATGCCCTTTACCACGCACCGGATCGCAAGCCGGTGGCCGATGTCGTCGTGGCCATCCGGGAACATGTACCGATCGCCGAAGCCGGGCTGCATCTCCATGCCCATGCCGAGCGTCATCTGAAGAGCCCGGCGGAGATGATGCGCCTGATGCGCGCCTGGCCCGAGGCGATCGACAACAATGTGAAATTCTTTAGCCGGCTGCATTTTTCCCTCGATGAATTGTCCCATCAGTATCCCGACGAGATCTTCGACGGCGAATCGCCTGCCCGCGCCTTGCGGCGACTGACCTATGAAGGCGCAGGCAAACGTTACCCCGAGGGCATCCCGCAAAAAGTGCTCGGCCTCCTCGATTACGAATTGAAGCTGATCGCGGAGAAACGCTACGAGCCCTATTTCCTCACCGTCTACCGGATTGTCTGCCATGCGCGTGACGTCGGCATCCTCTGCCAGGGTCGCGGCTCGGCAGCCAATTCGGCCGTCTGCTTCTGTCTGGGCATCACCGAAGTCGACCCGCAGAAGACGACGCTGCTCTTTGACCGCTTCATCTCCACGGAACGCGACGAACCGCCGGATATCGACGTCGATTTCGAGCATGAGAAGCGCGAGAAGGTCATTGAGTTCATCTATGACACCTATGGTAAGGAACACGCGGCCCTGACTGCCGCCGTCATCAGCTATCGCGCCCGATCCGCCGGCCGCGAGGTGGCCAAGGCTTTCGGCATGTCTGAGGACGTGCAGTCTGCATTGGCCGGATCCATCTGGGGCTGGTGGACGAGTGATTTCACCGAAGACCAGGCCAAGGCTGCCGGCCTGGATCTCAATGACCCGATCACACGCCGTGTGCTTGCCTATTCCCAGGCCATGCAGGGCTTCCCCCGCCATCTCTCGCAGCATGTCGGCGGTTTTGTCATCACCCGCGGGCCGCTTGAAGAGCTCGTGCCGATCGGCAACGCCGCCAT
>JAIXSF010000504.1 GCA_027484835.1 Rhizobiaceae bacterium
ACAGAAGACGGCGGCGAAGCCATCGTCAACACCCCGACCCGATCCGGCTTCGTCGCCTTGATTGGCCCGACCAATGCCGGCAAGTCGACGCTGGTCAACCGCTTCGTTGGCGCCAAGGTGTCGATCGTCAGCCACAAGGTGCAGACGACCCGCGCCGTCATGCGCGGCATCGCGATCCACAAGAACGCCCAGATCGTCTTCATGGACACGCCCGGCATCTTCAAGCCGCGCCGAAAGCTGGATCGCGCCATGGTGACCTCTGCCTGGGGCGGAGCGAAGGATGCCGACATCATCCTGCTCTTGATCGATAGCGAGCGCGGTCTGCGCGGCGATGCCGAGGCGATCCTGGAAGCGCTGAAGGATGTCCCGCAGCCGAAGATCCTCGTCTTGAACAAGATCGACCGCGTCCGCCACGAAGACCTCTTCAAGCTGGCCGAAACGGCGAACGAAGCCGTCAAGTTCGACCGCACCTTCATGATTTCGGCAACGACCGGCTCCGGCTGCGACGACATCATGGACTATCTGGCCGAGACCTTCCCGGAAGGTCCCTGGTACTATCCGGAGGACCAGATTTCGGACCTGCCGATGCGCCAGCTCGCAGCCGAAATCACCCGCGAGAAGCTGTTCCTGCGCCTGCACCAGGAGCTGCCCTATTCCTCGCACGTCGAGACGGAGAAGTGGGAAGAGCGCAAGGACGGCTCTGTCCGTATTGAGCAAGTGATCTACGTCGAGCGCGACAGCCAGAAGAAGATCGTGCTTGGCAAGAACGGTGACGCGATCAAGTCGATCTCCACGGCCTCCCGCAAGGAAATGTCCGAGATCCTCGAACAGCCGGTGCACCTCTTCCTGTTCGTCAAGGTCCGCGAAAACTGGGGCAACGACCCCGAGCGCTTCCGCGAAATGGGCCTCGAGTTCCCCCGCGACTAAGCACATTCAAGCGAAGGGCGCTCAGCCCTTCGCCACGCGCCTTGCCACGAAATCCGAAATCGTCGGTCCGATCAGGATGATCAGGATCAGCCGCATGGTCTGCAGCGCCATGATGAAGGACATGTCGACGGGCGTGGTTGCGGCGATGATCGCGATCGAATCGAGCCCGCCCGGGCTTGTCGCGAGATAGGCGGTCAGTGGGTCGATGCCATGCAGCGACCAGAGCAGGAAGGCAAGCCCGCCGCTGAAACCCATCAGCACCAGGATTGAACCGACGATCTGGGGCAGGGCGCCCGCTGCATGCCGCAGGATCCGCCGTGTGAACGACAGCCCGATCCGCCAGCCGATCACGCCGTAACCCAAAGCCAGGAGCCATTCCGGCAGCTGCAAGGTGATATAGCCCATCACATGCAGAACGGTCGTGGCAACGAGCGGCAGGAGCATAGTGCCGGCAGGCATCTTCAGCCTTGCACCGACAACCGCTGCAGCAATCGCCGCTGCCAGTGTCAGGCCGAGATCGAGCCAATCCGTTTCCGGAAACCAGACGATCGGCTGCGCTGCGCCGCCTTCGATGTTGAAGACGAAGGCCGCCATCAGCGACGCGCCGGTCGCAACGAAGGCCACCCTCAGATATTGCATGAAGGCAACGAGTCGGGGATCGCCGCCATGCGCTTCGGCCATCAGCACCATGGCCGAGGCAGCACCCGCAGATGTCCCCCAGATCGCCGTCGTGCCGGGCAGGATTTCGGCTTTGGCCATGAGGTAGCCGAGCAGGCTGCTCGCAGCGATGATCGCCAGCACGATGGAGACAAAGACGGGCCAGTCCTTGGCAACCGTCGCCAGGGTGCCGAGATCGATGGAGCGGGCAATGATGCAGCCGATCAAAGAGTGCGCGACGATATAGGGATAGCGATGCACGGACAGCCGCGCGCCATTCGTCGCAACCAGGATGGCCGCAACCATGGGCCCGAGCAGCAGGGCGCCGGGGATATGCGCCAGAAACAGTCCGCTTGAGATCGCGAAGGACAATGCGAGAAGAATAAGCCAGCGGAGCGGGACGGGGAGCGATGTAAGCAGACCCGGCAGCGCCGGGGTATCGACGGCCACATTGATGACGGTAGGCTCCGTTAGCCCTTCGGGGTCGGGTTGCGGCAGCGTCTCGTGCTCTTTGTCCGAAGGCATGATCATCTCCGTCCTTCGTCTGAACCCTAATCCCGTGAAAGGGCTGGACGAAAGCGCGATTTCATCAAATAAATGAGGTGCACCTCACAAACGAGTTTTATGAGAATGGCCTCGCAAAAGTCAAGTTCGGAAACAGCGCCGCAAGCGCCCCAGACGCCGCCGCCGCCGACGGCCAAGGAGCCGAAGCGCAAGCGCGGAATCGCGCGCGTGGCCAAGCTCCTCGATGCCGGTGCTGCTGTCTTTGCCGAGCAGGGCTACAAGGCCGCCACCATGACCGAGATCGCTGCACGCGCCGGCGCACCGATCGGTTCACTCTATCAGTTCTTTCCAAACAAGGATGTGTTGGCCGACGCCCTTGTCGCGCGCTACGCCGAACATGTCGAGGCAGCGCTCGACCGCATCCGCATGCAGGTGAGCGAACTTGACGGGACCCAGCTTGCCGACCGGCTGCTTGATGTGCTGGTCGCCCATGCCGCCGAGCGCAGCCTCGCGCTGAGCCTCCTCGATGCTCGTTGGGAGCAGCCGGGCGTTCGACCCGGCGTCTTGCGCGAAAGTCTGCGCCGGCGGATAGCCGAGATCCTCTGCCTCTGGCGTTCTGAACTTGCCGAAGAACAGGCGCAGGCCATGTCGGTGGTACTCTTTCAGGCGATGAAGTCGCTCGTGCAACTGCATGAAGAAAAACGGTATCCCGGCAAGGCCGAGGCGATCGCCCAGTGGCGCGGTTGGGTGCAGCGCTACCTCACCGAAATCTGAACCTTATGCCGAAAACCCTGTCCCTGGCGGCCGCTCTGCGATAAAACCGGACCATGCAATGGACAGACGAGGCAATCCTTCTCGGGGTGCGGCGGCATGGCGAATCGAGCGTCATTGCCGAGGTGATGACGGCCAGCCGCGGCCGGCATCTGGGCATGGTGCGTTCGGGCCGCTCGCGCACGATGCAGCCGGTTCTGCAGCCCGGCAATCGTCTGGAAGTCACCTGGCGGGCCCGCCTCGACGAACATCTCGGCGAGTTTCGCATCGAGCCTCTGATGCTGCGTGCGGGCCGGCTGATGGAAAGCGCCACCGCCGTCTACGGCGTGCAGGCGCTTGCGGCCCTTCTGCGTCTCTTGCCGGAGCGCGATCCTCATCCACATCTCTTCCAGGCGCTGGATGTCATTCTCGATCACCTGGAAGATCCGGCGACGGCGGGCGAGCTCTTCGTCCGCTTCGAGCTCGCGCTGCTCAATGATCTCGGCTTCGGTCTTGATTTGAGTGAATGTGCCGCAACCGGCACGCATCATGATCTGGCCTATGTGTCGCCGAAGTCGGGCAGGGCGGTCAGCCGCGAAGCGGGTGCACCCTGGGCAGACAAGATGCTGGCCCTTCCGGATTTTCTCACCCCCGGTACCAACCGCGGGGCCGATCCCGAGAGCCTGGCGGCCGCCTTCAGGCTCACGTCTTTCTTTCTTGATCGACATGTCTACGTGCCGCGGGGGCTCGAGCCCGGCGCGGCACGCGAGGGATTTTGTCAGGCAGCGTTGAAGACCTTGCGCTCGCTGGACGCGAATGGCGCATTGGCGGCACCGAAGAACTCGGCCTGATCTTCCGGCGCGGATTTCGCCATGTGCTGATGGATGGCCATCTGCAACTCGCCGATGCTGCGATAAACACCGCCGTCGAGGTCGATGACCGGATATTTGACGGCGATGAACTTGACCCTGTCGCCGTCGGGTATGGTGATGCCAACCGGAACCCCGGCATATTCGATGACTTGCTTCTTCATAACGAATGTCCCCGCTCGTGCACGCGGTGCACGGCGCTGTTTCAATAGTCGTTTGTGGAATTCAGGCTTTGTGCTGCGTCACATTCGACAGGAGCAGGCGTAATGGCGTTTCACCATCACGAGGCACGGGGTCGTCTGCCAGGACAGGGCGGCATCATGAAATACAACTTGCATTTCGCTGACCTCCTTCTTTGGCTGCGGCCTCCCGGGTGGAGGCCGTTCATGGTTCGTCGTCAGTATCCGAACCAGCTCGCACAAGGTAGGTGCTGGCTCCGAATCCGTCAACGGGCGGATTGCGAAAAATAAAATAATTTTCTGTGACAGTCCCGCCTAGGCAAAAACACGGGAATTTTGATCCGGCAGAGGCGAAATGCCGAAATATGATCTCAGTTTGGGCAAAATTACGCCACGCCGATGGCAGGCCGCTGGACGGCTTTTTCGCTGATCGGCCAGTGCACCACGGCCGCGAAGATCCCGAGCGCCACGCCCAGCCACCAGACCTGATCATAGCTGCCGAAGCGGTCGTAGAGATAACCGCCCATCCACACGCCAAGGAAGGAGCCGATCTGGTGCGACAGGAAAACCAGGCCGCCGAGCAGACCGAGATGGCGAGTGCCGAACATGATCGCGACCAGCCCGTTTGTCGGCGGCACTGTCGATAGCCAGAGCAGACCCATGACCGCGGCGAAGATCACGACCGAAGCCGGCGTCTGCGGCAGCAGCAGGAAGAGCGTCACCGTGATCGACCGGCCGATATAGATGAAGGCCAGGAAATAGGGCTTCGAATAGCGCTGCCCGATCCAGCCGGCAGCCAGCGAGCCGATGATGTTGAAGAAGCCGATGAGCGCCATGGCAATCACTGCATAGCGCGCCTCGATGCCGATATCGCCGAGATAGGCCGGAAAATGCGCGGTGATAAAGGCCACCTGGAAGCCGCAGACAAAGAAGCCGGTCGTCAGCAGCAGATAGCTTTTATGCGCAAAGGCTTCCTTCAGCGCTTCGGCGATTGTCTGCTGATACTGATTGCCGGATTGCGTTCCAGATTGCGCATTGCCGCGGAGCGGAAAGGCAAGCAGCGGCACGACCAGCATCATAACGGCGATGATGACGAGACTGTCCGACCAGCCGAAGGCCGAGATGAAGCCTTGGCTCAGCGGCGCAAACAGGAACATGCCGGCCGAACCCGCGGCCGTCCCAATACCGAATGCCATAGACCGCTGCTCGGGCGTCACATTGCGCGCAAAGGCCGAAAGAATGACGCTGAACGAGCCGGCACCGATCGCAAGCCCGATCAGCACGCCACCACCGATATGCAGCCAGATCGGTGCCGAGGCATTGGCCATCATCACCAGGCCCGCCGCATAAAGCACGCCTGACATGACCAGCACCCGTCCGGTGCCGTACTTGTCGGCCAGCGCTCCGAAAAACGGTTGGCTGATACCCCAGAACAGGTTCTGGAAGGCCATGGCAAGCCCGAATGTCGAACGATCCCAGCCCCGATCGGCAAGCATCGGCAATTGGAAGAAGCCCATCGCCGACCGCGGCCCGAAGGTCATCACGGCGATCAGCGATCCCGCGAGAATGATGAGCCAGGGCATGGCGGGACGGGCTGTGGTGGTCATCGGGGATTCTCCTCTGTCGACAGCACATTAGTGCAGTCGATCGATGAGCAGAAACGCCTTTTGATGAACTGGCCATCAGGGGATTTGATGAATGTCAGGGTGGGGCTTCCACGTTGCCATCATGTGCGGTCCCCACCATGGTGACCTAGAACCCCCTCATCCGCCATTCGGGCACCTTCTCCCCGCAAGCGGGGAGAAGGCCGGAACCCGTCACCGCGCGGTAGGGTGAGGGGCGAAAGCGGTGAATGCAGTTCCGAGCCGCCACCCCGAGCAATCTCACCGCCCCTTGATTGCCCAAGCCTCACGGCTGCCGAGCACCGTCACCGCATCCCCGACCCGGAGCAGGCCTTCGCCGCGCGGCACCGCGTTCCAGCCGAACAGCGGCCCCGGCACGCGCCGGTCCGCCGACATCCTCAGACGTCCCATGGCCGGCATCGGATTGGCACCCTCGCGGGAACCGGTCTGCTGGTCCTGGGTCGTCATGATGCAGCGTGGGCAGGGCTTGACGAAGTCGAAGCGGATGCCGCCGATCTCGAGGCCGGTCCAGCCGTCTTCGGCGAAGGGCTCGTCGCAATCGACCACGATGTTGGGCCGGAAGCGGTCCATGCCGACGGAACCCTCGCCATGTCGTTCCATGTCTTCGTTCAGCGCCCGCAGCGAGCCCGAGGTCGTCACCAGGACCTGATAGCCGTCGGCAAAGGCCATCGGCGAGCCTTCGCCCGCCCATTCCGCGCTCGCCTCCCGGCGACTTTCGCCGTCGATGAAGACCAGTTTCACCGGTCGTCCGAACCAGTCCGATAGTTTCGCATTGACGCTCTCATGGGCGACGGCAGCGCTGACGATCGAGCGCCAGATCGCAACATCCATGCGATCTTCGGGCTGCGGCGGCGCGACCATCATCTCGCGTCCATCCTCCAGGCGAAGCGTCAGATAGGCGGCGGCCGGAAGCGCGGTCAGGCGGGCAAGCTCAGGCAACTCGCGCTGGGTGATGAAATGGCCGGAAGGATCGACCAGCATCATCCGCCTGTCGCCGGAAAGCCCCATGGCATCGATGTGGGCCTGGGGCAGCGCAATTCCGCGGGCGCTCTTGAAGGGATAGATGAAGAGACCGGTGACCTGCATGGTGCTTTGCCTTGTTCAGATTTCGTCACGGAACTGGGTGAGGAACAGGACCAGCCGCGCATGCCGCTCACGGGCGAGCTTGGCGCCTGTTTCTGTCTGGAAGCCCTCGGAGAGCTTGAGGAGTTTGGCCGGGAAATGGTCGATAGCGTAGGACCGGTCGTCAAGCGGCCGATGCTCGGCGCCAGGGTCGCCAGGATGATAGAGGCCGGAGCCCATGCGCCCGGCAATGTAGAAGCAGCGCGCCACGCCCACCATGCCGATCGCATCCAGCCGATCGGCGTCCTGCAGCATCTTTGCCTCCAGCGTTTCCGGAGGGATGTTGGCGGAAAAGCTGTGGGTGAGGATCGCATGCGCCGCCGCCGCGATCTTTTCTTCCGGCCAGCCGAGCCCTGCCAGGATGCCGCTTGTCTTTTCTGCCGCAAGCCGCGAGGCCTGAGACCGGAGCGGCGAGCTTTTCTCGACGGCGACGCAGTCATGCAGCAGCACGGCCGCCGCGAGGATCTGCGGATCGCCGCCTTCGCCCGCCTGGATCTTCAGCGCATTCTTGAAGACCCGGTGGATATGGGCAAGGTCATGCGAGCCGTCGTCGCCTTCGGTCGCGTGATCGAGGAGATCGGCGGCGAGCGCTTCATGCGGGGCAAAGTCGGCGGCGGTGAGAAGGGCGGTCAAGACAGATTCCCCGTTGAGGTGAGGCCGCATCTAGCCTTGCGCGGCCCCACTGTTCAACCGCCCTCGATCATATCCCGGTCGGCGCGTCGTCCTCGTCTACGGCTGCAGAGCGCACGGACTTTCCGCTCAGGATCTTCTGATAGAAGAGCCCGATGCCGATCAGCACGAAGCCGAGGCCGATGAAGGAGAGCGCGCGCAGCACGCCTTCGAGGTTTGCCATGTCGATCAGGAAGACCTTGGCAACCGTCACGATGACGATGACCGCCGAGGCAATGCGCAGGCTTCTGGCATCGAAACGTGAACCGAGCGCAAGCAGCCCGACGCCGATCGCAAGCCAGGCGACCGAATAGCTGTAGGTCTCCGCCTGCTCGAAACCCTTCCAATAGACGATGAACTCGCCCTGCCAGAAACGTCGCACAGTAAGCGTCACCCAGGCAAAACCGAGCACCGCGCCGGACAGTGCGAGCAGCACGACATAGGGCAGGGGCCGCTTGTCACGCGCATAGTAGGCGAGACCTGCATAGGCGAGGCCGGGTAAGAGATATCCGATGAGCAGCAGGTTGATCAGGGGCCAACTGCCGGTGCTCTCGCCCGTGAAATAGGGATTGAGCGCTCCGAGATGCAGGCTGACGGTCTGGGCGACCGCGATCCCGCCGGCCACCATCGACCCGTAGCGGAAGACAGGGCTCGGCGATTTTAAGTCGAGCGTCATCAGGATGCCGGAGAGGCCGACGACCAGCAGCGTGTAGATCGACTGTTCGCC
>JAIXSF010000423.1 GCA_027484835.1 Rhizobiaceae bacterium
AGGCGACGTTCTCGTAGATCGACTTCGGGAACGGGTTCGGCTTCTGGAAGACCATGCCGACCTTGGCGCGCAGCTGCACGGGGTCAACCTTGGTGTCATAGATGTTTTCGGCATCGATGAGGATGTTGCCCTCGACACGGCAGCTCGCGATCGTGTCGTTCATGCGGTTGATGCAGCGCAGGAAGGTCGACTTGCCGCAGCCCGACGGGCCAATGAAGGCGGTGACGGAACGGGGACGAATGTCGATGTCGACATCTTTCAGGGCATGCTTGTCACCGTAGAATACCTGCACGTTGCGGGCGGTGATCTTGGCTTCAGTCATTGTCGGGGCTTTCGTCGTGGTCATCTTAGTCGCGAGATTGTTCATCATCAGAGAGCTCCTTACCAGCGACGCTCGAAGCGGCGGCGAAGAATGATTGCGATCAGGTTCATCAGGATCAGGAACACCAGGAGCACGATGATGGCGCCGGATGCGCGTTCGACGAAGGCCGGGTCACCGCGCTGGGTCCAGTTGTAGACCTGAACCGGCAGAGCAGACGCCGGCTGGAAGAAGCCATCCGGCGGACCGGCCGGGTATTCCTTGACGAAGGCGACCATGCCGATCAGCAGCAGCGGAGCCGTTTCGCCAAGCGCACGGGCGAGGCCGATGATGGCGCCGGTCAGGATGCCGGGCATGGCAAGCGGCAGCACGTGGTGGAAGATCGACTGCATCTTCGAGGCGCCGACACCGAGGGCCGCGTCGCGGATCGAAGGCGGGACCGCCTTCAGCGCCGAACGGGTCGCGATGATGATCGTTGGCAGCGTCATCAGCGTCAGCACCAGACCACCCACAATCGGAGCCGATTGCGGCAAGCCGACGAAGTTGATGAGGACTGCAAGCCCGAGGATACCGAAGACGATCGAGGGCACGGCCGCGAGATTGGCGATGTTCACCTCGATCAGGTCCGTGAACCAGTTCTGCGGGGCGAACTCCTCGAGATAAATCGATGCGGCGACGCCGAGCGGCAGCGCAAGCACGAGAACGATCATCATCATGTAGACCGAACCGATGATGGCGACTCCGAGGCCTGCCGCTTCCGGGCGGGTGTCCGAAGCATCTGCCTGGGTGAAGAAGCCCCAGTTGAACTTCGTAACGAGGATCCCGGCTTCCTTGAGCTTGTCCGCCAGAACCAGCTGCTCGGGCGAGACGTTCCGGTCGAGAGCGGCACTCTCCATCGTCACGCGGCCCTTGTAGTAACCGTCAATACGGCCCCCGGCGAGGAAGTCGAAGGGATAGGTCTGGCCGATGACGGAGGGATCGGCGATTACGAAGCGGCGCAGATCGGCGGCCGCTTCCTTGGAGATCAACTCCGCGGCGGCCTTCGGGGTCAGACCCTCGGCAACCAGACCCTTTTCTTCCAGCGCCTTGGCCACGGCCTGCTCGATCAGCGGCGCGTAGGCGAAGGTCGTGACCTTGGCGATATCGGCCGGATCACGATTGCCGGCCTTGTCGAGCTTGGCGGGGTCGAGGAATACGTTCAGCGTGATGTAGGTCTGCTGAAACGATGTCATGCCGTTCGACAGGATCGACAGGAGCAGTCCGAAGAGCGCGACGATACCGAAGGTCACGGCGGCCTTGCCCCAGAGGCGGAAGCGGGCTTCGGCACTGTTGCGGCGACGGGTGCGCTCGTCGACCGTCAGGATGGACTTCTTCTCGACGGGCATGGGAGCTCCGATGGCGGTGAGATCGGTCATTCGTACTGCTCCCGGTACTTGCGGACGATGTAGAGGGCCACGACGTTGAGGCCGAGCGTAATGACGAAGAGGGTGAGGCCGAGCGCGAAGGCAACCAGGGTTTCCGGGCTCTTGAACTCGGTGTCGCCGGTCAGCTGGCTGACGATCTTGACCGTTACGGTGGTCATGGCCTCGAAGGGATTGATGTCCAGCTTTGCAGCCGCACCGGCGCCGAGGACCACGATCATGGTTTCCCCGATGGCACGGCTGGCGGCCAGTAGGATTGCGCCGACGATACCCGGAAGAGCGGCCGGCAGGACAACCTGCTTGATGGTCTCCGACTGGGTCGAACCAAGGGCATAGGAACCGTCGCGCAGTGACTGCGGCACGGCATTGATGATGTCATCCGACAGCGACGAGACGAAGGGGATGATCATCACGCCCATGACGAGGCCTGCGGTCAGCACCGAGGACGACGAACTGCCGAGCCCGAGCGGCTGGGCGAAGTAGTCGCGCAGGAAGGGACCGACGGTGACCAGGGCAAACAGACCATAGACGATGGTCGGGATGCCGGCGAGGACCTCGATGGCCGGCTTGACGATGCTGCGTGTCTTCGGACCGGCATATTCCGACAGAAAGACCGCGATCATCAGGCCGATCGGAACCGCGACCAGCAGGGAGATGATGGAGACATAGAAGGTGCCCCAGAGCAGCGGCAGAATGCCGAGATCCGACCCGCCGCGGAACTGCGGGTTCCAGACGGTCGAGAAGAAGAACTCGCTTGCCGGATAGAGCGTGAAGAAGACGTAGGTTTCGAAAACCAGGGAGCCGATGATGCCGACGGTCGTCAGAATGGCGACGAGCGAGGACAGCAGAAGCATGGTCTTGACGAAGCTTTCGCTCAGATTGCGAGCCCGCAGATCTGGGTTGATCCGGACATAGGCGAAAGGCAGGGCCGCAATGGCGAGCGCGAGGACGGCGATCGTCATCAGCAGGTGGCCGAAATCGGAATCCTCGCGGTAGGTCTTTGCCGCCTCGAAGACTTCGGTCGGGACTTCAGAGCCGAGCGCCACGCCGGTCTCGGCCAGCCGCTCGCGAATGTTGGTTGCGTCGAGTGCGGTCACGTTGACGTCGGCACCGGCCTCGGCGGCACGCGCTTCGACGGCCTTCAGACCATCGGCGATGCGGCGCACATCGGCCATGACGAGGCTCTTGGCGCCTCCTTCAGGCACAACGCTGTCGGGGATCATGCCGATCACCCGCGTCTCAATCACGGCCGGCTGCACGAGGAGCCAAAGGGCCAGCAAAATGAGCGCGGGAACCGCTGTGACCAGGGCAAGGATCTGGCCGTAGTAACCGGGGAGAGAATGAAGTTTCTTGCCGCTCGAAGCGGAAAGAGAAAGAGCCTGCCGTCGGCCGAGTACAAAGCCGAGTGCCGCAAGCACCAGAATACAAAGAATGATTATGCTCGCGTCCATGTTACCCGCCATATCCCAAGCAGATGAAAGCCGGCGGCATCTGGGATGCCGCCGGCTGCTTTGTCAGATTAGTTCAGCGGTGCCATCGGCGTGCGTGCCTTGACGGCAGCCTGCGTCTTGGCCAGTTCCGGGTCGGAAACGAGGCCGTAGGCTGCGAGCGGGCCGTTCGGGCCAGCGATGTCGTCCGAGACGAAGAACTCGATGTATTCCTGGAGACCCGGGATGACGTCGAGGTGAGCGTTCTTGACGTAGAAGTACAGCGGACGCGAAACCGGGTACTCGCCCTTGGCGATGGTTTCGACCGACGGTACGACGCCGCCCATGGTGGCTACGCGCAGCTTGTCGGTGTTGTTCTGGTAGAAGGATAGACCGAAGACGCCGATGCCGTTCTTGTTGGCGTCAACGCGAGCGAGCGTTTCGGTGTAGTCGCCGTCGATGTCAACGGAAACGCCGTCGGTGCGGAGCGCCATGCAGCCCTTCTTCGCAGCGTCCTTGTCGCCGTTGTTGGCGGTCAGGAGCGCTTCGTGGGTGCCGTTTTCTTCGCAGCCAGCTTCGATGACCTTGGTATCGAAGACTTCGCGGGTGCCGTGCTTGGTGCCCGGGATGAAAGCGAGGATCGGCTGAGCCGGCAGCTCGGCGCGGATCTCGTTCCAGTTCTTGTAAGGGTTGTCGACCAGCTGGCCATCCTTGACGACCTTGGCTGCGAGAGCGGCATGCCAGTCAGCCGGGGTGAAGGCATATTCCGGACCGTTGATGTCGGACGCGAAAACGATGCCGTCATAGCCGATGCGGACTTCCTGGATGTCGGTCACGCCATTGGTCTTGCAGAGCTCGATGTCGGACTTGGAGATACGCGACGAGGAGTTGGCGATGTCGATGGTGTTTTCGCCCACGCCTTCGCAGAGCTTCTTACGGCCGGCGCCAGAGCCACCGGATTCAACAACCGGGGTGGCGAAGTCGGTGTTCTCGCCGAAAGCTTCGGCAACGATCGAGGCATACGGCAGGACGGTGGACGAACCAGCGATCTGGATCTGGTCGCGGGCAACGGCAGCGCCGGCGAAGGCCACAGTGGCCGCCAAGGCAGCTACGGAAATTTTCAGAACGTTCATGATCTTCTCCCAGGATGGGCTTGTGTGTCTTTGCGGCCGTTGCGGCGTCTGCTCAGCAGCGGCGACTGCGTTCTTAGCGGCTCTTGCCCCACGCTTTTATGTCAGTTCCGTGAAACATTTGTGACAATAAAAATTTTGTAATTTCAATACGATGAAATCTCTGATCACTGCCAGATCATAGAATTATGTCAGAAGCGGACGGTAAAGACGCTTCCCGCGCCCAGAT
Source organism: Rhizobiaceae bacterium (assembly GCA_027484835.1). GTDB lineage: Bacteria > Pseudomonadota > Alphaproteobacteria > Rhizobiales > Rhizobiaceae > Allorhizobium. Next base: position 4,527 of record JAIXSF010000423.1, read on the forward strand.
CCGACTTCACGATCAGACGCGCGCGGTGGCGGGTGAGGATGTGCTTGACGATTGCAAGGCCAAGACCGGTCCCCTTTTTGGAGCGGCTGTCCTCGACATTGACGCGGTAGAACCGCTCGGTGAGGCGCGGCACATGCTCCGCCGGAATCCCCGGGCCATGGTCCCGAACGCTGACTTCCGTCGCACCGCCAGCATCCCGGCGAAGCACGACATCGACCACCTTGCCGTCCTGGCCATATTTGCAGGCATTCTCGATCAGGTTTTCGAACACCTGCACCAATTCGTCGCGCTCTCCCATGACCTCGACCTTGTCGTCCGGAAGATCGAGCCGGATCTCCACGCCGAGGTCGGCGGCCAGCGGCGTCAGGCTGTCTCGGACATGGCCGAGGATCGGTGCCAGCTCGACCTTCTGGTCCGGCGGCAGGTGGGCCTTCAACTCGAGCCTGGACAGCGAAAGCAGATCATCGACCAGACGGCTCATGCGATTGGCCTGATCGAGCATGATGGCCAGGAAGCGATCCTTTGCCTTGGCGTCGTCGCGCGCCGGGCCCTGCATGGTCTCGATGAAGCCACGCAGCGAGGCAAGCGGCGTGCGCAACTCGTGGCTGGCATTGGCGACGAAATCGCTGCGCATCCGGTCGAGACGGCGCAGCTCCGATATGTCGCGGAAAGAGAGAAGGAAGTAGGTCGCGCCGCGAATGCCCTGCGGATCGACCGGCGCAACACGGACGATATAGACCCGTTCGGAGGGCAAGCGCTCGGAGTGTTCGATCTGGTTCGGAGCGCCGGTCTCGATGGTCTCGCGGATCATGTCGAGGATGCCGGGCGAGCGCCAGCGTGTCGAGACGTGGAGGCCGGCCGCGAAGGCACCGAACACCGCCTCGGCCGCACCATTCTGATCGATGAGTTCGGCTTCGGCATTGAGGACGAAGATCGGCATGTCGAGCGCGTCGAGCGAAGCGAGGATGAGAGGCAGAGGATCGGCAGGCGGGCCAGGAAGCTCCAAGGGCGGCGCAGCGGCTGCCTGCTCTTCTTCTGCCGGCAGTTGACGAAAGACGACCATCAGGAACAGGAGGACAAAGAGAATGACGGCATAGCCGGTCGCGGCACCCGTCGCCCAGGCGGAAATGGCCAGCACGGCGGCCGCAAGGATATAAACCCAAGCTGCGAGAACCCGCCTCAAATCGTTGCGCCAACCATCGCTCTTATCATCACTCATTGCGTGTTGCGCACTCCGCATCGCCGTCCGTCATGCCTGATAGCCTTGATTCATGACAGAAGTTACACCGCTCTGCCATTGTTCACCCCGGCTTATCCCCCGCGCGCATCAGCGCCTCGCATCAGACGAGACGCTTGAACTTCATTTCGGCTTGGTCTCAAGTAGACGAACCGAAACAAGAAGCGAGCAGGCAGGGAGAGAGCATGGACGGACAAACCGAGAGCCGGGCAGTCACATTGACCATCGGCGGCCAGCCACGGGTCTTCGACATCGATCTGCCGGATCTGCCTGATTGGATCGAAGACCAGGCGCTGAAATCCGGGGGTTTTCCCTACGACAAGAAGCTGTCGCAGAAAGACTATGAAACGGAGCTGACAGATCTGCAGATCGAGTTAGTGAAAGTTCAGTTCTGGATGCAGAAGACTGGTGAGCGGGTTATCGCCGTATTCGAGGGCCGAGATGCGGCGGGCAAGGGCGGCGCCATCCAGGCAACGCTTTCCTACATGAACCCGCGCTCGGCCCGTGTCGTCGCTCTCACAAAACCGACGGAAACAGAGCGCGGGCAGTGGTATTTCCAGCGCTATATCTCGCATTTCCCGACGGCTGGCGAATTCGTGCTGTTTGACCGCTCCTGGTACAACCGTGCCGGCGTGGAACCGGTCATGGGCTTCTGTACGCCTTACCAGTACGAGAGCTTCCTGGAGCAGGTCCCGCGCTTCGAGAAGTTGATCGAGCGCGAAGGCATCCGCTTCTTCAAGTTCTGGCTGGATACGGGGCGGGAGATGCAGCTCAAGCGGTTTCACGACCGGCGGCACGATCCGCTGAAGTGCTGGAAGCTGTCACCGATGGACATTGCCGCCCTCGACAAGTGGGACGACTACACTGCCAAGCGCGACCGCATGCTGAAGGAAACGCATAGCGAGCGGGCGCCTTGGACTGTCCTGCATGCCAATGACAAGCGGCGCGCCCGACTGAACCTCATTCGGCACATGCTGCATTCGCTCGATTACGAGGGCAAGGATCCCGCCAAGATCGGCAAACTGGACAAGAAGATCATCGGTAGCGGGCCGAAGTTTCTCGACTGACATGTCGAACGCAGACGCGGGCGGCAGCTGTGCCGTCCACGGTCACTCTCCAGGCAGGACCCGGATGGCGTAGAGATTGACACCGCGTCCGCCACCGGCGAGGTCCGCGTTGATCAGCAGACGCCCCGGTGTCGAGGGTGCCATACCGCTGTCGAAGGAAACCCGGAACAGCGCATCCAGCTTCTGCGGGTTGACGGTGAAGCGGTGACGCGGGCAGTCGCCCATGCGCGGGAAGTCGCATTCGACCGAAATCTGCACCGGCTTGTCGTCCGCCGATTGAACGGTGAGCGCGATGGTCGAGGTGCGTCCTGCCAACTCACGCAGCACTTCCGTCGGAACGGTCACCTCGATGGCGCCTGCCGCATCGCGGCTGCGCGAGGTGATCTGAGCAGCGCTGCCATCACTTGCCGTGACGATATCGACCAGAGCGTTGGCGCGCGGGCGCAATGCCGAGACCTGCTGCGGCTCGAAGACTTCGATCCAGTCATCGGAGAAACCTCCCCGGGCATCGATGGCCTGGGGGCCGACCGGTGCCTGTGGCTGGGCCGGCTCGGGCGTTCCGGAAAAATCCTCGGATTCGACCCGCGGCGGCGGATTGGGCACGGACGTGTCGCGCTCGGCGTCCGAGAGCAGCAGGCCGGAGGAATAGACCCACCATGCTCCGATGCCGAGTGTTGCGAGAAAGATCGACCAGATCAGCAGGCGGGCAATGAGACCGCGGTTGCGGCGCGGCGCCTTCAGCGGACGCTCCGAACGCATGTCGGGCATCGGGCCTTCATCATCGGCATGCGCGTCAGGCGAAATCCTGGGGGCCGCGTCGACCTGATCGTCGGCCGCAAAAGACGGTTCGCGCGGCCCGGCTTGCGGATAGGCTCGCGCTTCGGCAGCGGTGAAGCCCGGCTCGACCCGGCCGGCCGGCCGGTCCGCAGGTGCGGTCGCGGCTTGCGCCGGTGCTGGTCCCGCAGAGGTCGGCCGCGCTTGCGGCGCCACGCGGGGCTCGGGCTGTGGGGCGGGGCGTTCTGGCTGCGGCGAAGGAGGCTCGGGTCGCACTTCGATGCGGGCGCGCTCTTCTTGCTCGATTGCGTGGATCAGGGCTTCAAGACGTCGGCGCTGGTAGTTGATCGCTTCCGGATCATCGATATTCTGCTTGCTGAGGCCCGTCTCCAGCGCCTGCCGTGCAGACTGATAAACTCGGGCGCGCGCCTCCGCGTTTCCGCGGTCGGAGCGCTCCAAGGCGTTTCTGATGGCCGTTTCCAATCCGCTCATTGGCCGCCATACTCCTTCGGGGGTCGCCCCAGCCACATCGCAATTATCGTTTCGATTCGGTAAACGCTCGATTTTTCCAGCACAAGCCCGGAAAACCCGTATGGAGCCGAATAAACACAGGAATGAGGCCGGATGGTCCGGCTACCAGAGGGTTTGATGAAACAGAATGCCGTCCGCCCTCTTCCCTATACGGAGCGGCTTTCCTCGACGGCGGCGATCTGCTATTTGACGTTTGCGTAAACGTAAACTTCATGGGAGGTGAAGTGATGGCCCTGCCGTCGATCCTGAAAGACAATCTGAGGCTCCCCGTCGTTGCCTCGCCGCTCTTCATCATATCACATCCGAAGCTGACGCTTGCGCAATGCAAGGCGGGCATTGTGGGCGCTTTTCCGGCGCTCAATGCCCGACCGGAAGCGCAGCTCGACGAGTGGCTGGCGGAGATCACCGAGGATCTCGCCTCTTATAATGCGAAGAACCCCGATCGTCCTGCAGCGCCCTTTGCCGTAAACCAGATCGTGCACATGTCGAACAAGCGGCTCGAACACGATCTGATGATGTGCGTGAAGTACAAGGTGCCAATCGTGATTTCTTCGCTGGGCGCTGTGCCGGAAGTGAATGCTGCCGTGCACTCCTATGGCGGCATCGTGCTGCATGACGTGATCAACAACCGTCACGCCAATTCGGCAATCCGCAAGGGCGCCGACGGCCTGATTGCGGTTGCGACGGGCGCTGGCGGCCACGCGGGTACTCTGTCGCCCTTCGCACTCGTCCAGGAAATCCGCGAATGGTTCGACGGCCCACTGCTTCTGGCGGGGGCGATCGCCAATGGGGGTGCCGTGCTGGCAGCACAAGCCATGGGTGCCGACATGGCCTATATCGGCTCGCCCTTCATCGCGACTGAAGAGGCGCGCGCGTCCGACGAGTACAAGCAGGCGATCGTCGACGCCCATGCCAATGACATTGTCTATTCCAACTACTTCACCGGCATCCATGGCAACTATCTGAAGCCGTCGATCATTGCTGCCGGCATGGATCCCGACAACCTTCCCGTGGCCGATCCCTCGAAGATGGACTTCGACAAGGCAACCACAGGCGCCAAGGCCTGGAAGGATATCTGGGGCTGTGGCCAGGGCATCGGAGCGGTCAAGGCCGTGGAACCCGTGGCTTCCGTCGTCGATCGGCTTGAGCGCGAGTATTTGCACGCAAAAAAGGCGATTTGCGGCTGAGCCCAGCGCTGATAGCGTCCCCGCAGAATCGTTTTGCGGGGACTACTTCATGCATTCAAAACTGGGTCTCACCCTCGCCGTCCTCCTGGGCGGCAGCCTTTCTGCCGTAGCCGATGACGGCGCCTACAAGGAATTCAAGGCCTGGCAGGTCTCCTGCAGCCAGACACAATCCTGCAGCATGCGCCAGTATATCGCCGATAGCCCGCTGTCGGGCTTCGAACTGCAGCGCCGCGGCGGGCCCGAGACGCCGGTCTCGCTGGTGCTTTCGGCCAGCGACAGCGCGATCACTGCAGATGCAGACGGCCTTGAAGTCGTCCTCTCCATAGATGGTGGCCAGCCGTTGACGATCTCCGGCGATGACATGACCGTCGACACCACCAGCAGCACCCTTACCCTCAGCGGCGACTTTATCAGCAACGGCCTCATCGACAGTCTGAAGAACGGCACCACCGCCGCTGTCCAGATCAAAGCCGGCGAAACCAGCGTTTCCGTGGAGGTGCCGCTTGCCGGCGCAGCCGCCAGCCTGCTGTTCATCGACGAATATCAGAAGCGCGTCGGCCACACGGATGCCCTCAGCGCCAAGGGCGACAAAGCGCCCAATCCGCCGCTGCCGATCAAGGACATCCGGACGATTGCGGAACTGCCGGGCGCGATCCGCGCGCAGTTCCAAGAAGGCGGAGCCTGCGCCGACACGGAACCGCTGATGCTGGAGGGTAATGCCATGTCGCATACGCTCGACGAAAACACGACGCTGTATGTGACCCCCTGTGGCTCGACCGGTGCTTACAACGCGCCCTTCCAGGCCTTCATCGATTCATTCGACATGGTGACGACACTCGCATTCCCAGCAATGCTCGACGGCGCACCGAGCGCCACGCCTCAGGCCTTCAACCTCAGCTACGACTACGAGACAAAGACCTTCTCGTCGTTCTTCAAGGGTCGTGGCATTGGAGACTGCGGCACCTTCAGCAAGTGGAAATTCGGCGAAGGGTCCATGGGCACGCAACTGGTGCTCGTCGAGGAAACTTTCCGCGACTGCCCGGCGGAGTTCAGCGAGAACGAAACCATTGATCCGTCCGAGTGGCCGAAGACCTGGCCGATCAAGTAAGAGCGCAACATGCGCGGTGGCTGCGGATTTTTTCCGTGGCCACCGAAATCCGTCTTGAAATCAGCAGGCAATGCCTGTATCAGCCCCTCACCAAATGCGACGGGCATATACCGTTTGCATGGGCCGCTTTAGCTCAGGTGGTAGAGCACATCATTCGTAATGATGGGGTCGCAGGTTCGAGTCCTGCAAGCGGCACCATTTTCCAAGCCAGTTTTACCGAGTTTCTCTTTCCCGCATCCGTTATCTGTGCCATGAGCGCCATCGGGCGCGAGTGCCGTAAACTTTAGTACGGGCTCGGGCGGGTTGATTGACGTCTCTCCTGCTGCAGCGCGATTACGCTGCCGTCCAAATTTCCATTCCTCTGCATTTTGTGCATAAAAAAGGGCCCCGCATTGCGAGGCCCTTCGATCGTCATAGGGTCGGCGGCACGTCAGATCCAGTAGGGCGGGACACCATAGTAGTCGTAGACCGAACGGCCGTTGTTTCGATACCAGTCCCCACCGTCGTCCTTGTAGCGGGGTGCGGCCTCGACCTGCTCCTTGGTGAGATCGATGCGATAGCCGTCGAGGCTTTCGTCATAGGTGAGCTTCTCCCAGGGGAGCGGGTAGTAGTCGTCGCCAATGCCCCAGAAGCCGCCGAAGCTCAGGACGGCGTAGGCGACACGGCCGCCACGCTTTTCCAAGATGATGCGCTGGATGGAACCGATGCGCTCGGCATCACGGCCATAAACGGCGGTTCCTTCAACCTTGTCGCTGGCGATCAGGCTTGCGGTATCCTTGACATAGGGATCCTGGCCGGCGACGGCGGTTCGATTTTCCTGCAACATGGGTTGCCTCCTTCGTCGTTGTAGATGAGGAGGTAACGGCAGCGCAGCGGCTTGGTTCCGTTGATAGAGCCGATGATGCGCGGGAGAGAATGTTGACGTTTACGTCAAGGTTATATAGCCTTTGATCACTTGCACTGCCGGGGCGAAGGCATAAGCTCTGGGGACCTGAGGAGGAATCGGTCCCTGCACAGGCGTGCAGACAACGAAGCGTTTCGGGAGGAACACAATGACGGAAACTATGAGCCGCCTCAGCGGCCGCGCCGCCGAGAAGATCTGGGTGAACTCCTATCCGGCCTCCGTGCCGGCCGAGATCGCGCCGCATGCCCACGCTTCCCTCGGCGCCCTGTTCGAAGCGAGCTGCGCCAAGTTCGCCGATCGGCTGGCCTTTTCGAGCATGGGTCGCGGCATGACCTTCCGCGAGCTCGAGCAGCAATCCCGCAAGGTCGGCGCCTGGCTGCAATCGAAGGGACTGGTTAAGGGTGATCGCGTTGCCGTGATGACGCCGAACATCCTGCAGAACCCTGTCGCCGTCTACGGCATCCTGCGCGCCGGGATGATCGTCGTGAACGTCAATCCGCTCTATACACCGCGCGAACTGGAGCATCAGCTCAAGGATTCCGGCGCCAAGGCGATCGTGGTTCTCGAAAACTTTGCTCATACGGTGGAACAGGTCGTTGCCCGCACGGACGTCAAACATGTCGTCGTCTGCGCGATGGGGGATATGCTGGGCCTGAAGGGCCACATCGTCAATCTCGTCGTGCGCAAGGTGAAGAAGCTCGTGCCCGCCTGGTCGATCCCGGGTCATACCGGTTTCAAGGCGATGCTGGCACAGGGCGAGAAGCTGTCATTGAAGCCGGTTGATGTGGCATCCAGCGACGTCGCCTTCCTGCAGTATACAGGCGGCACCACCGGCGTTTCCAAGGGCGCGACGCTGACGCATGCCAATCTCCTGTCCAACAAGCAGCAGATCGCGCTCTGGCTGGAAGCAGCCTTCGCAGGAAAGTCGCGTCCCGACGTGCTGAACTTCGTCTGCGCGCTGCCGCTCTACCATATCTTCGCGCTGACGGTGAATTCACTGATGGGGATCGCGCTTGGCGGTCATAACCTTCTCATTGCCAATCCGCGTGATATTCCGGCCTTCATCAAGGAGCTGCAGAGCTTCAAGGCGCATGTCTTCCCCGGCCTCAACACGCTGTTCAACGCGATGATGAACAACCCGGAATTCAAGAAGATCGACTTCTCCTCGCTGATGCTGGTTCTAGGCGGCGGCATGGCGATCCAGCGGCCGGTCGCCGAGCGCTGGCTCGACATGACGGGCCGTCCGATCACCGAGGGCTACGGCCTGTCCGAGACCTCGCCGGTAGCGACCGTCAACCGTCTCGACGTGCGCGAATTCACCGGGATGATCGGCCTGCCGCTTCCCTCGACCGATATCGAGATCCGTGACGAGGACGGCAACACGCTGCCGGTCGGCGAAGTTGGCGAAATCTGTATCCGTGGCCCGCAGGTCATGGCTGGCTACTGGCAGCGCCCGGAAGAGACGGCGAAGGTGATGAGCGAGGACGGCTTCTTCCGCTCCGGCGATATGGGCCTGATGGACGAACGCGGCTATGTGAAGATCGTCGACCGCAAGAAGGACATGATCCTTGTATCGGGCTTCAACGTCTATCCGAACGAGATCGAGGAAGTGGCCGTCATGCATGCCGGCGTGCTCGAATGCGCAGCGGTCGGCGTGCCGGACGAGCATTCGGGCGAGGCGGTGAAGCTCTTCGTGGTGAAGAAGGACGAAAACCTCACCATCGACGAGCTGAAGGCGCATTGCGCAGCGAACCTCACCAATTACAAGCGGCCGCGCTACATCGAATTCCGTACCGAACTGCCGAAGACCAATGTCGGCAAGATCCTGCGGCGCGAGTTGCGCGACGGAAAATAAATCGATTTAAATTTGGGGAGGCTTCGGCCTCCCCTTCGTCTTGATCCCGTCTCAAGTCGCCACTAAGGTCCCCGGCATCATCGTCGAACCAGGGACATTCCGATGCAATCCATCATCGACACGCTGACGAGCACGGTCGCCGCCACCCATGCCGAAGACCTGCGCGCCGCCTTTGTCGCAGATCCGCAGCGCTTCAGCCGCTTTTCTGCTTCGCTCGACGACTTGTTGATGGATTATTCCAAATGCGCCGTGAATGACGAAGTGCTCGACCAACTCGAGCAGCTGATGAAAACGGCTGGCGTCGCCGAGAAGCGCGACGAAATGTTCTCCGGCGCACCGATCAACTTTACCGAAGGTCGCGCCGTTCTGCATACAGCCTTGCGCAACCGCTCGAACCGCCCGGTCATCGTCGATGGCCGTGACGTCATGCCTGACGTCAATGGTGTGCTCGAGGCCATGGGTGCCTTTGCTGACGGCATCCGCTCCGGCGAGATGAAGGGGGCAACCGGCAAGGCGATCACCGATGTCGTCAATATCGGTATCGGCGGCTCCGATCTTGGCCCCGTCATGGCAACGCTTGCGCTCGCCCCCTTCCATGACGGTCCGCGCCTGCATTTCGTCTCCAATATCGACGGCGCGCATATCGCCGACACGTTGAAGACGCTGGCTGCCGAGACCACCCTCTTCATTGTCGCCTCGAAAACCTTCACGACGATTGAGACGATGACCAACGCCCAGACGGCGCGCGCCTTCATCGCCGATGCGCTGGGGGAAGCGGCTGTCGGTCATCATTTCTGCGCCGTCTCGACCGCGCTCGACAAGGTCGCGGCCTTCGGCATCGATGCATCCCGCGTCTTCGGTTTCTGGGATTGGGTGGGCGGACGCTACTCCATCTGGTCGGCCATCGGCCTGCCTTTGATGATCGCAATCGGGCCTGACAATTTCGGCGACTTCCTTGCCGGCGGCCATGCGATGGACGAGCATTTCCGCAATGCCCCCTTCCGGCAGAACCTGCCGATGCTGCTCGGCGCGCTCGGCGTCTATCACCGCAATGTCCTGAACTATGCGACACGGGCGATCCTGCCCTATGACCAGCGGCTGTCACGCTTCCCGGCATATCTGCAGCAGCTTGACATGGAATCGAACGGCAAGAGCGTGACGATCGACGGCAAGCCGGTCCAAGGCGCGTCCGGCCCCGTCGTCTGGGGCGAGCCCGGCACCAATGGCCAGCACGCCTTCTACCAGCTCATCCACCAGGGCACGAGCGTCATCCCGGCCGAATTCCTGATCGCCGCCAACGGCTTCGAGCCGGAGCTGCGCCACCAGCATGAACTCTTGATCGCCAATTGCCTGGCGCAGTCGGAAGCGCTGATGAAGGGCCGCACGCTGGCAGAAGCCAAGAGCCAGCTGACCGCCAAGGGCGTGTCGGACGAGGAAGCCGATTTCCTCGCTCCGCACCGCGTCTTCTCCGGCAACCGCCCGTCGATCACCTTCGTCTACGAGCAGCTGACCCCCTATACACTCGGGCGCCTGATCGCGCTCTACGAACACCGCGTCTTCGTCGAAGGCGTCGTCTTCCGCATCAATTCCTTCGACCAGTGGGGCGTGGAGCTCGGCAAGGAACTGGCGACGGGGCTTTTGCCGGTCGTGCAGGGCAAGGTCGCGGCGACCGGGCATGACAGCTCGACGGCGGGATTGGTGTCGGCGCTGGCGGAACGGCGACAGGGTTAAGCTGCGGCCAGATATAGGCACATCAACAAAAGGCCAGGACATTCCCGGCCTTTCTCGTTACCACCATTGGAGGGTTAACTCAGAACCCAATCTCCGCCGCCGTCGGCGGATTGGCCCCTGCTCGTGATACGGTGACGGCGGCGGCCTTGGCGCCAACCGTCAGCGCCTCGCGCACGGCTTCTTCCGACAGCGTCGCGACCTTTTGCTTGGTCAGCAAACCTTGACGCTTCAGCGAGGCCAAGATGCCTGCATCAAAGGTGTCCCCGGCGCCGACGGTGTCGACGACTTCGACCTTGTTCGAGGGCACCGAGACTTTGAAATTGGCGGTGTAGGCTGTCGCCCCTTCCGCGCCCTTGGTCAGCACCACAAGCTTCGCGCCGCGCGTCAGCCAATAGGCGGCGCGTTCGTCCTGGGTGCCTGATAGCTCGAACCAGTCGAGATCCTCGTCGGAGAATTTCAGGATATCGGACATGTCTGCCATGCGGGCTATGCGTGCCTGATGAACTGCCTTGTCCTTGATGAAGCCGGGGCGGATGTTGGGGTCGAGCGATATCACGCGGGTGTTGTGCTCGCGGGTCATCAGCGCCTCATAGGTCGAGCCGCAGGGTTCCGGGATCAGGCTAATCGCGCCGAAATGCAGGGCCTCACAGCTGTCGTCCAGCGTCGGCAGATCGGCTTCCGTGATCATTCGGCCGGCCGTGTTTTCGTCATAGAACGCATAGGAAGCCTGGCCATTGGTCAGCTTGACCAGTGCGATCGTGCAGGGGCGCGAGAGCGTCGCACAATAGCTGTAATCGACGCCCGAGGATTTCAGCGTGTCGCGCAGGATGTCGCCCAGCATGTCGTCGGAGAGGCCGGTAAAGAAGCCGGTGTCGATACCCAAGCGCCCAAGTGCAATGGCGGTGTTGAAGATCGCGCCGCCGGCATAGGGCGAAAAAGCCCGCTCGCCCAGCGTTGTTTCGCGTGGCAACATGTCTATCAACGCTTCGCCGCAACACAGGATCATCTCGACCTCCCAAGGATTTCGTTTCAATCGATTTAAACCAAGCCGCCCTGATTTTCCAGCACGACTTTGGGCATTTGCTCAGGCGAGCGACGAAATCCCACCGTTGCGGCCAGACCAGGCGAGCGGCGCGTCGAGGAAGGCCTCGACCTCCGAAAGTGTCTTCTCGTCGAACAGCTTCTGTTCGCGGGCGACAGCAAGCACGTTGCGCCAGGTGGCGATGTAATGGAGCTTGACCTTGCCGTCTTCGAAGCGCTGTTCGGCTTCCGGGAAGATACCGTAGAAGAACAGCGCGATGCCGTGGTCCACGACGCCGCCGGCTGCGCGGATTGCATCGATGAACTTGAACATGCTGCCGCCGGCCGTCGTCAGGTCCTCGATGACGAGAACGCGCGCACCTTCCGGCATATGACCTTCGATCTGGGCATTACGACCGTGGCCCTTCGGGGCCTTGCGGACATAGATCATCGGCAGGCCGAGGCGATCGGCGAGCAAAGCTGCGAAGGGAATGCCGGCCGTCTCGCCGCCGGCAATGCAGTCGAACTGCTCGAAGCCGGCATTGCGCATCAGCGTCGCTGCGGCAAAATCCATGACGGCGGAGCGAACGCGCGGATAGGACAGAAGTTTGCGGCAGTCGATGTAGACGGGGCTGCGCATACCAGACGACAGCTTGTAGGGCTCCGCCGCGTTGAAATGCACTGCCTTGATCTCCCAGAGCATCTTCGCCACGAGTTCAGCCATGACGGCGGGATCGGTGAAAGGGGTCTGGATCATGGCTTTCTCCTGTCGAATTCGGTCAGAAGCGCAATAGCAGCAAGCCGCCCTGCCCGCCAGATGCGCCGTTCATGGAACAATCCCCGTCAGCAGATCTTTAGTGGTCGCCAACTCACAAAGGATCGCCCTCATGGACAACGCTCTCCTCCTCCAGCCGCTCGTCGCGCTCATCGCCGGCATTCTCATCCTGATCATGCCGCGTCTGCTGAACTATGTCGTCGCGATCTACCTGATCGTCGTCGGTATCCTCGGCCTTTGGCCGCAGCTTGCCACGCTCGGGGGCTGATGAGCGCAGAGATAGTCCGGACAAGTCCGGATGGTTGTCAGCAAAAGCCTCGCCAGGTAATGCGAGGCTTTTTTTGCTTTCAGGCCACGTCCCAAAGAATAGGGAATTTGGGATCGAATACGGTGACCGGTCCTGCGCCGGTGCTGATCTTCGCCGGGAATTCGACAGGTGCGTCGCGCTTGACCAGCGTGATCATGCTTTCATTGGCCGGCAGGCCATACCAGGCCGGACCGTTCAGCGACGTGAAAGCCTCGAGCTTGTCGAGTGCGTTTTCCTCTTCGAACACATGGGCAAGGCAGCTCATGGTATTGATCGAGGTATAGATGCCGGCGCAGCCGCAGCCGCATTCCTTCAGCGGATCTACATGCGGGGCGCTGTCCGTTCCGAGGAAGAAACGGGCATCTCCCGATACAGCCGCCTTGCGCAAGGCCTGGCGATGATTTTCGCGCTTGGCGACCGGCAGGCAGTAGTAATGCGGGCGAATGCCGCCGACGAGAATGTCGTTGCGGTTGATGATCAGGTGATGGGTGGTGATCGAGCCGGCGATGTTGCGGTCTGCCGCACGGATGTAGTCGACCCCGTCTTCGGTCGTCACGTGCTCCATCGTAATCTTCAACTCCGGCAGGCGCCGGCGCAGCGGATCGAGAACGGTGTCGATGAAGACCTTTTCGCGGTCGAAGATGTCGACTTCCGGCGTCGTCACCTCGCCATGCACGCAAAGCGGCAGGCCGATCTTAGCCATGCGCTCGAGGACCGGCATGGCCTTTTCCATGTCTCGCACGCCGCCATGGGAATTGGTTGTCGCGCCAGCAGGATAGAGCTTCACCGCCTTGATCAGACCGGAGCGCTTGCCCTCCTCGACATCTTCAGGATTGGTGTGCTCGGTGAGATAGAGCGTCATCAGCGGCTCAAAGCTGTCGCCAGCGGGCACAGCCTTCAGGATCCGCTCGCGGTAGGCCCGCGCGTCCTGCGTCGTGACCACCGGCGGCACGAGGTTCGGCATGATGATCGCACGGGCGAAGTGTCGGCTAGTGTCGCCGATCACGCCTTCCAGCATGGCGCCGTCACGCAAGTGCAAGTGCCAGTCATCGGGGCGGCGGATGGTGAGGGATGACATGGGCGGGGCCTCCGGCTTGACGAGAACTCGCCGCCCTTAGCATGTCCGCCCACGCGGATCAAAGGATCAGGCGACCCGTTCGTTCGCCGAGACCATCGCCTTTTCGGCTTCCTGCGCCTGTTCGAGACGATCCTGATCCATGATCGCCTTGATGCGGGGCAGCGCCCGCTCGAAAGCAGCCACGCAATCCGGATCGAACTGGGTGCCAGCGCGGCCGAGGATATGCTCCACAGTACGCTCGAAGGTCCAGGCGGGCTTGTAGGGGCGTTCTGTCGTCAGTGCATCGAAGTTGTCTGCAATGCAGACGATACGGCCGGAAATCGGGATGGCCGTCCCGATGAGGCGATTGGGATAACCCTGACCATCCCAGCGTTCGTGATGGCTTGCCGCGATTTCGGAAGCGAGCTGCAGGAGCGAAGAATGCGAGCGGCCAAGAATATCGCTGCCGATCTCGGCATGCGACTGCATCTGGCGGTATTCGGCCTCGGTCAGACGCCCTTGCTTGAGGAGCACCGTGTCGGGCATCGCCACCTTGCCGATGTCGTGCATCGGAGCTGCCAGACGGATGTCGTGGCAGATTTGCGGCGAAAGGCCCAGCTCGATGGCGATAGCTTCGGAATAGGAGGCGACACGAAGGGTATGGCGCGCCGTTTCCGGATCCTTGTAGCCAGCCGCCAGCGTCAGGCGATGGATGATTTCCTGCTCGCGTTCGCGCAGTTCACCGACGGCACGCTCCACTTCGCGGCGCAGCCATTCGGCCTGATCGGCCAGTTGCCGGCGCGCACGCGCAAGGCTGACGATGTTCTGGACGCGTGCCTGGAACTCGACGGGATTGACCGGCTTGGTCAGAAAGTCGATTGCGCCAGCGTTCAGCGCCGCCATGCGGGTCGTCATGTCCTTGTCGGCAGTGACGAAGATGACCGGCACGTCGGCATATTTCTCGAAACGAACGATCTCGGTGTAGAGCTCGACCCCGTTATAGACCGGCATCTGGTAGTCGATGATCGCGATGTCGAAATCGAGCTCCGGCAGGGCCGACAGCACCGCATCGGGGCTGGCGAACGGCAACGCCTCGCAATTGTCGAGCTTACCGACGAGCTTCGTCAGGAGCTTCAGATTTGTGCTGTTGTCGTCCACCAACAGAATACGCATGAACGCCTCCTTGCTTATCAGGCAACCAGTTTGAATTTGAGCGCGAGGATTTCCTCGCCGAGCATTTCTATGTCTGCCGGAGCCGGGGTCTGGCTCCGCAGGGCATGGGCCTTTACGGCCAGATCATTGAGGCCGACATTCGAGGCCGCACCCTTGATCGTGTGCAGAACACGATCGATCTTTTCGGGATCGTTGCGGCGCATCGCTTCATTCAGCTCGTCCAGCAGGCCCGTTGCATCATCGAAGAAGGATTCCACAAGTTCCTGGAACACATCTTCCCCAAGGGCCTCGACGAGTTCGGCATGGCGCGCTTCGTCCAGACCTTCAATGCCAAGGGCTGGCAGGGACTGCAGCGGCATGTCTTCCAGATCGAGTTCCGGCAACTCCAGCTTCTGAGGTGCCGTGGTCATTGAGGATTGCGCCCCGGCCCCGCTCTCGCGCACCGTGGACGTCGTATGGGCAATCATCTTCTTCAGTCTTTCCAGTGTCACAGGCTTGGATTCGAAGCCCTTCATGCCGGCTTCCAGGCAACGGCGACGGTCGTCGTCCGAGGCATTGGCGGTCATGGCGATGATCGGCACTTCCGAGGACGGACCGCCTTCGGCAATGATGCGCTTGGTCGCCTCGATGCCGTCCATTACGGGCATCTGCATATCCATCAGGATCAGGTCGAAGGACTGCTCGCGGGAGATGGAGACGGCTTCGGCGCCGTCATTGGCAATTTCAACGTCCTGGCCAAGACGAGCGAGGAAGCGCGTCGCGACAATCTGGTTCACCTTGTTGTCTTCGACCAGCAGGATGCGGTAGCGCGGCAGGGTCTCTTCAGCCACTACCTTGGCAGCCAGACCGTTCGCCTCTTCGCGAGTGACGGGGACAACCCCCAGCTCGAACCAGAAGATCGAGCCGACGCCGACCGTGCTGCTCATGCCGAGCTCGCCGCCGAGCTTCTCGACGATCTGCTTGCAGATGGTGAGACCGAGACCCGTCCCGCCGTAGCGGCGGCTGATCGAGGCATCGACCTGCGAGAAGGGCTTGAACAGCTTGTCGAGGCCTGCCTCATCGATGCCGATACCGGTGTCTTCCACCTAGAAACGGATCATAAGCTTGCCTTCGCGGTAGACGTCGCGCAGGCGCAGCGTGACGGTGCCCTGATGGGTGAACTTCACGGCGTTGGATAGCAGGTTCAGCAGGACCTGACGCAGACGCGTCGGATCAGTCTTGACGTAGAGCGCGTGGAGGGAATCCGGCAGATCGAGGATCACCGTATTGCCGTGGTCGTCGGCGCGGCCACGGATGATGCTGACGGTGCTCTCAGCGAGTGCGCAGACGTCGAAGGCGCGCTCTTCAAGCTCCAGCTTGCCGTGCTCGATCTTGGAGAAGTCGAGGATCTCGTTGATGATCTCGAGCAGCGCCTCGCCCGAGGAGCGGATCGTCTTGACGCTGGACAGCGCATCGTCGGGAAGCTCGGAAAGCTCCAGGAGTTCGGACATGCCCAGGATCGCGTTAAGCGGCGTCCGGATTTCGTGGCCCATGGTCGCCATGAACTGCGACTTGGCGCGGTTGCCGCCATCGGCGGCCTCATAGGCCTCGCTCAGCTGCGTAGCCATGACCTGGAGTTCGTGGCTCGATCGGCGGACCGAGCGGAGCTGGCGATTAAGGGTCACGACCAGGAAGACCACCGACACCATGAGCAGGCTGAGCATCACCGTGGAGGTGCGCTCGAGGTCGAGGATCGTCGAACGGCTCTCCGCACGCTCGTGGCTGACGCGGGTGTTGGTGTAAAGCAGGAAGTCCTCGGCCGTCCGGCTCATCGGGACCAGGGACGCCTCGAACTGCTCCAGCTGTTCGGTGGCTGGCGGCGTGCCTGCCGCATAGGCGTCGAACATCGGCTGCGCTGCCTGGACGGACTTCGTGATGCCGTCGATATAGCCGCGGATCTTCTCGTCGCCGGAAAAATAGGTGCCGAACTTCGCCTGATCGAGGATCGCCGTCCGCGAATAGAGAATGTCGTAGCGCAGGGCGAGCTCATCGAGCATTTGCGGGTTCTGTTCGCCACCGCGTACATTTGCCATGCTGTGGCTGAGCTGGCGCACTTCCCGATCCAACTGGTAGACCGACCAGAGCGAGTTCTCCCGCACGCCATCTTCCATGATGCGGTACTGGCGGGCGATATCGACGAAGAGAACCAGAAGAACGAGCAGGAGCACGGCAGACACGGTCTGCAGGACGAAGGCAACTGTGCCTCCGCCTGCAAATTTCCGCGCTGTTGCTCCCGTCATTGTCACTGGCCGACCTCGATTTCCTTGATCTGCCAGACGGAGCGCGAGAAGTACTTCTCGTTGTAGAGGTCTGCGTCGAGATCGAAGGGATAGACCAGCATCAGCGGGCCCTTGTCGCGGATCGACATCGGCTTGCCGTCGAGCTTGGTGGCGAGAATGGTATCGAGCTTGGCGTCTTCAGCCGGCACATCGGCGGCGTAGTCGTTGAGCGCGCGGACCTTGAGGCTGGTGCCGGTCGCGCCGACTGCGGCGAGGATTTCGCGCAGCAGCGGGCCTTCGAAGGTTACCGTACCCTCGGTCCAGGGTGTTTCCATTTCGCCCTTGCGACCTTTGAGCGCTTCGAGCATCGCAAGGTCGAACTGGGCAGTATCGCCGGCATTGGTGTTGGAAATTGTGCCCTTTACCGTCAGGACGACAGGTCCGGTCGGGGCATCCAGCGCAAGGGCGGCAGTTGCAGTCAAAGCGCTGGCAAGAAGCGCGGCGAGAATGCTCTTCATGGTTCTGCTCCTCTTGTTAGGCCGAACGCCGCTCAGGATGGACGGCCGCTGCGCCCAGATGGTCTGCCAGCAGCTTGCGGAACGCGACGGCCTCGACCGGCTTGTGCAGGAAATCGGTGATGCCCGAAGCCTTCGCCTCTTCGCGCAGGCGCGGCTCATCATCCGCCGTGACCATGACGACCGGCACGTCGCGGTAGCGATCCATGAGGCGGACGGCCTTGACGAACTGCAGCCCGGACATGCCCGGCAGCAGGTGATCGACGATCAGCATTTCGAAGTTCTCGGCATGACACAGCATCAGAGCCGTGTTTCCATCGCCCGCGACCTTGATCTCTTCGACCGTTACCTTCTTCGCGAGATGCTTGATGATCATCGCGTTGGTCGGATTGTCTTCGACAATCAGAATGGCCATGTTCTACCCCCTTTGAAAGCACCCGATCGAGGCTTCCAGACACCTCGTCAACACAGCGGGTGCCGCGTTAACCTTTCATGGAGGAGTTGTATCAGGGGGAGGCTGAAATTCGCTGAACCAAACCGATACAATTTTACGGATGGCACATTTAATTAGAACTTAATAACTTTCGAAGGTGCGACTACGCCTGAGAAGCGGCACTTTCAGAACAGATCGAAGGTGAAATCCGCGGTCCGGCTGCGCTCCAGAACCAGCCTGCCGTTGGGCAGATCGTTGCTTTCCACTTTCGCTTCGATCTGTGCCGGAGTGAGACCGTAATGGACCCAGCGGGCAATGAGGCGCCGCTCCAGTTCCTCGATCGGCGGCGCCACCATGACCGTCAGGTCGAAGAGATCGGCAAGGCCTGCCCAACGTCCCTGATCGAGCAGAAGGTAGTTGCCCTCGGCGATCACGATGCGATCTTCTGGCGCAATACAACGGGCAGCCGCAACCGCCAGCTCCCTCGATCGGTCGAAGACAGGCACGAAGACTTCGCCACCGGCCTTCACGGCCCGCAGCAGGTCGGCAAGACCGCGCACGTCGAAGGTGTGCGGGGCGCCCTTGCGGGCGAGATCGCCGCGTTGCTCAAGGATCGCGTTGTCGAGATGAAAGCCGTCCATGGGCAGGACCGCACTGCGCTGCCCCCTGTGAGTGAGGATTTCGTGCAGCCGATCGGCAAGTGTCGACTTACCAGCACCCGGAGGGCCGGCCACGCCGACGAGCAGACGGGCGCTACCATGCGCCCGCCTTTCGATTTCCGACAAAAGCTCGTCGAGCAACTGGCTCATGCCGCCCGCTCGGCCTCAGGCGCCGGCCGCGCACCGGTCATGAAAGCCACCGCATCGGACATGGTGTAGTCCTTGGGGTTGATGACGCAGAGACGCTTGCCGAGCCGGTGGACGTGAATGCGGTCCGCCACCTCGAAGACATGCGGCATGTTGTGGCTGATCAACACGATCGGCAGACCGCGCGAGCGCACGTCGAGGATGAGTTCCAGAACCTTGCGGCTTTCCTTGACCCCAAGTGCTGCCGTCGGCTCGTCAAGGATGATGACCTTGGAGCCGAAGGCTGCTGCACGCGCGACCGCCACACCCTGACGCTGGCCGCCGGAAAGCGTTTCCACCGCCTGGTTGATGTTCTGAATGGTCATCAGGCCAAGCTCTGAAAGCTTGTCGCGGGCGATCTTTTCCATCGCCGGACGATCCAGCTTTCGGAACACGCTGCCCATGATGCCCGGTTTGCGCAGTTCGCGGCCGAGGAACATGTTGTCGGCAATCGAGAGCGCCGGCGACAGAGCGAGGTTCTGGTACACGGTCTCGATGCCGGCATTGCGCGCATCGATCGGCGAGCGGAAATTGATCGTCTTGCCTTCGAGCTTGATCTCGCCCTCATCAGGCGAAACGGCACCGGAGATCGCCTTGATCAGCGAAGACTTGCCGGCTCCGTTGTCGCCGATGACCGCGAGGATCTCGCCCGGATAGAGATCGAAGTCTGCCTGATCGAGGGCGGTGACGCGGCCGTAACGCTTCACCAGGCCGCGGGCTGTGAGAATGGGTTCCTTGGTCATCAGCCTGCTACCTTTCTGATCCACTGGTCGATTGCCACGGCGGCGATGATGAGAACGCCGATCAACAGGTAGGTCCATTGCGGGTCCGTTCCGATCAGGCGCAGGCCGAGCTGGAAGACACCGACGATCAACGCGCCGAAGATCATGCCGAGGATCGAGCCACGTCCGCCGAAAAGCGAGATGCCGCCGATCACCACGGCCGTGATGGATTCGATGTTGGCGAACTGGCCGGCGGTCGGGGAAACCGAACCGATACGGCCGATCAGGGCCCAGCCGGCCAGTGCACAGATGAGGCCGGACAGCGTGTATACGGAGATCAGCATGCGCTTGACGTTGACGCCTGCCAGTTCTGCTGCATCCGGATCGTCGCCGACCGCATAGACGTGGCGTCCCCAGGCGGTGTGGTTGAGCACATACCAGAGCAGCGCAACGAGGAGGACCATGGCGATAACGCCGTAGGTCAGCACCGCGCCGCCCATGCGGATGTTCTCGCCGAAGAATTTGAGGATCGGCGCATTGGCGTCGATGTCCTGGCTGCGGATCGTCTCATTGGCGGAATAGAGGAAGTTGGTCGCCAGAACGATCTGCCACATGCCGAGCGTGACGATGAATGGCGGCAGCTTCATGCGTGCGACGAGCACGCCATTGATGAAGCCGCAGAAGGCGCCGACGCCGAGACCGCAGATCACGGCAAGCTCAGGCGGTAGGCCGTAGCGGAAGGCAAACTGCCCCATGACGACCGAGGAGAGCACCATGATGGCGCCGACAGAGAGGTCGATGCCCTTTGTCAGGATGACCAGCGTCTGCGCTGCTCCGACAATGCCGACGATGGCGACCTGCTGGAGAATAAGTGTCAGCGTGAAGGCGGAGAAGAACTTCCCGCCGAGAATGAGGCCGAAGACCGCAATCGACAGCACCAGCACGATCAGCGCTACGGCTGCCGGGCTCGAATGCAGGAAATGCTGGAAGCGCTCAAGGGCACTCTTTTCATGACGGTCGAACGAGGCGACTTCGGTCGAACTCGACGACAGGACCTTCTCAAATTCTTGCGTGGTCCGCGTCTCGGGATTGGCCGGCTGCATGTGGGTCATCCTCCCTGCCGTTGTCTCTAATTTTACATGAAGGATACGCCCGGCCTGCCGCCGCGCAAGGCCGGCGTTGCGCCTACCGGCGAGAGTTTGCTCTCGCCGGCGTTTCAGTTCAGGCGCAGGAGGCTGAAATCAACCCCAGCACTTGTCCGTGCCTGCCTTGGTGTCGATGGACTCGACGCCAGCTGCCGGCTTGTCGGTGACGAGGGCGACGCCCGTGTCGAAGAAGTTCTTGCCTTCGGTGGCAGCCGGCTTTTCGCCGGTGTCAGCGAACTTCTTGATCGCTTCGATGCCGAGCGATGCCATCAGCAGCGGATACTGCTGCGAAGTCGCACCGATGACGCCTTCAGCGACGTTCTTGACGCCCGGGCAACCGCCGTCGACAGACACGATCAGCACGTCACCTTCCTTGCCAACGGCCTTCAGCGCTTCATAAGCGCCGGCAGCAGCCGGTTCGTTGATGGTGTGAACGACGTTAATGGACGGATCCTTCTGGAGAAGGTTTTCCATGGCGGTACGGCCGCCTTCTTCATTGCCGTTGGTGATGTCGTGGCCGACGATGCGCGCATCGGTTTCGTCGCCGATCTTGTTGATGTCGACGGTGTCGATGCCGAAGCCCTTCATGAAGCCCTGGTTACGCAGAACGTCGACCGACGGCTGCGAGGGGGTCAGGTTGAGGAAGGCGATCTTTGCGTCCTTGGCAGCGTCGCCGAGGGTGGCTGCAGCCCACTTGCCGATCAGTTCGCCAGCGAGAAGGTTGTCGGTCGCAAAGGTCATGTCGGCAGAGTCGATCGGCTCCAGCGGCGTATCGAGGGCGATGACCAGAACGCCAGCGTCGCGGGCCTTCTGGACGGCCGGGACGATGCCCTTGGTGTCGGATGCGGTGAGCAGGATGCCCTTCGCGCCGTCGGCAATGCAGGTTTCGATAGCAGCAACCTGGCTTTCAGAGTCACCGTCGACCTTACCGGCATAGGCCTTCAGGGTCACGCCGAGTTCAGCGGCCTTGGCGGTCGCGCCTTCCTTCATCTTGACGAAGAAGGGGTTGGTATCGGTCTTTGTGATGAGGCAGGCAGAAACGTCTGCGGCCTGTACCGGGGCAGCGAAGACAACGCCAAGCGCCAGGGTCGACAGGGCAGCAGTGATCAGAGACTTTTTCAATTTGGTATCCTCCCGAATGGTGTCGGCCAGCTCCTCCGGCCGCAACGTGTCGGCACGGGTCGCCTCCTTGGCGATCCGATCGGCTGCCAGACGGCATCCACTCCTCCACGACGCCATTTAGAACATCAGAACATTTGGGCTGTCAATAAATAAATCCAGTTGAATTATTAAATCGGTGTGACATTCTGCGGAGGCTTTCGTAATAGGAAGCGGTCGGGAGGAGCGGCCTCATTGGTACAGGATGATAATGCACGACTGGCGGAACCAGCGCCCAGGGTGAGCGCCGGTGGCGGCTCGAACCAGGTGCGGGTGCGCGCCTACAATGAGCGGCTGGTATTGTCGCTCGTCCGCCAAAATCCTGGCTGCTCGAAGGCCGATATCGCACGCCTCACCGGGCTTTCCGCGCAGACCGTCTCCGTCATCATGCGCTCGCTCGAAAGCGATGAACTGCTGATGCGGGGCGAGCCGATCCGTGGCCGCGTCGGCCAGCCTTCCGTGCCGATGTTCATCAATCCAGAGGCTGTCTTTTCCTTCGGCGTGAAGATCGGTCGCCGCAGCGCCGACCTCGTCCTCATGGATTTCGCCGGCACGATCCGCAAACAGAGCCACCGGACCTATCGCTATCCGCACCCTGATCATCTCCTGCCCTTCATCTGCGATGGTATCGCGGAAATCGAAGAGGGCATGGACGAGACCATGCGCGCGCGGATCGCGGGCATCGGTATTGCCGCACCCTTCGAGCTCTGGAACTGGGCGGAAGAGGTCGGGGCGCCCGAGGGGGCCATGGACATCTGGCGGAAGGTCGACCTGCAGGTCGAGGTCCAGACACGCATGGCGCATCCGGTCTATCTGCGCAACGACGCAACCAGCGCCTGCGGGGCCGAACTGGTCTTCGGCGCCGGGCAGCGCTATCCCGATTTCGTTTATTTCTACATCGGCTCGTTCATTGGCGGCGGTATCGTCGTCAATTCGGCGCTGTTCGTTGGACGTACGGGTACGGCCGGCGCCATCGGCCCCCTGCCCGTCCGTGACAAGCATGGCCAGACGCGCCAGCTGCTGGACATCGCCTCGATCTTCGTGCTCGAAAACCTGCTGCGCGAGCGCGGGATCGATCCGCAGCCGCTCTGGTACGCTGCCGAAGACTGGATCGATTTCGGCGAACCGCTGGAAATCTGGCTGCAGGACACCGCAGCGGCCCTCGCCCAGGCCGTCATCGCGGCTGCCTCGATCATCGATTTTGCCGCGGCCATCATCGATGGCGGCTTCCCCGCCTGGGTGCGTCACCGCCTGGTGAAAGCCACGATCGAGGCGATGAACCGCCTCGACCTTCAGGGAGTCGTCATCCCCGACATCATCGAGGGCGAAGTCGGCGATCAGGCTCGTGCCATTGGCGGGGCAAGCCTGCCGATCTTCGACCGTTATCTCATCGATCAAACCGTGTTGTTCAAGGATACCACCCATGCTGAAGGGAATTGATCCCCTCCTGAGCCCCGAACTCCTCGCCACCCTACGCGCCATGGGCCATGGCGACGAAATCGCCATCGTCGACGGCAATTATCCGGCGCTCGAGCACGCACGTCGGCTCGTCCGGCTTGATGGCCATGCGCTGGTCCCGGTGTTAAACGCCGTCCTCAGCGTCATGCCGATCGATGATTTCGTTCCGGAGGCGATCTTCCGCTCGGTGGTCGGCGGCAAGCCGGATCAGGTCGATCCCGTGCACCAGGAAATCATCGACTGCTGCGCGAAGCACGAGCCGAAGGTGCCGGTCACCAAACTGATCGGGGCCGACTTCTACAATCGCGTCAAAGCGGCTCACACTGTGATCCAGACCGGCGAGCCGCGTCTCTATGCGAATGTGGTCCTGCGCAAGGGCGTTATCTACCCTTGAGGCCTCAGCCTTCAAGCGCCCGCGAAATGCGGCGGGAGAGCTCCACCGGGTTCTTCAAGACGATAGCGCGGCTGGTGCGTTCCACCAGCTGCTCGCGTGCCAGACGCGACATCTCTCGCGACACCGTTTCGCGGCTCGCGCCGATATGTTCGGCCAATTCCGCATGCACGAGCGGCGGCGAGATGATGCGCTCCCGCCCACCGTCTCCGCGCACGCGCGAAAGCCTGAGAAGGGTGTTGTAAAGGCGGTGCTTGGTGTCGAGGAAGGAAAGCTCCGACAGGCGGTCGTTCATTGCCCGGATACGCTTCGACAGGAGCTGAAGCAGGGCCAATGCCACGTCCGAACGCTGCCGCAGGATGTCGTGAAAAACGATGCAAGGGATCACGGTCACCGTGGCATCGCTGACTGCCATCAGGCTTGCCGAACGCGCCATGTCGTCAATTGCAGACTGTTCGCCCAGGATGTCGCCACGCTTGAAGCTGCCAAGGATCGCTTCCTTGCCGACAGAAAATCGCAAGACAGCTCTGATCTCTCCCGTCTGAACAATGAAGACGTCCTTGGACATGTCTTCAAAATCAACAAGGCTCTCACCTGCACTCAAGGTGCGGGAATGGCAGCGAGCAAGCCATTCACGGTCTTCGTCCGGCGACAAGCCAGCAAAGATAGCGCAACCGCGCAGTGTCGGGAGCGAGTTTGCCGGAAGCGGCAGGACTGAACCTGTCGTAGCGTTTGCTTTCATTTACGGATTACTTGTCGCATTCATGACGATGAAGCTTACTTATTCGCTGGCATCGATCGATAGCAAGATGCCGAAAACCAAGACCCTTACGATTCGGCTACTGCATTTGATCGAATTTTACTCAATTTTGAAGAATGCAGAAGCCGACACAAACATGTCAACCGATCGAGCCCGAGGATGGTCCCCAGACATCGGTAAGCGCGAAACCGCGCTCGAAGGGATCGAACGGATCAAGCGCAATCTGATGGAGGCCGAAGGTAAAGCCACGGCCGCTGATCGTCGGGATGACGGCCGGACGTCCGGCGACTTCCGATAGGGCGGACAAGCCGACCTCGAACTCGGATCCGATGATCGAACGCGAGAGCATCGTGTCGCCGACCTTGACCTTGCCGCGCGCATGGAGCGTCGCCAGATTGGCAGAGTTGCCGGTGCCGCAGGGGGATCGGTCCACGCGACCGGGCCACATGGTCGTGCAGGTGCGAATGGCGCCGTCCGGATCGACGTCGCGGAACATCACATAGGCAACGCCAGAGATTGCAGGGATTTCGGGGTGGACGACGGGAATCTTCCGGTTGATCTCTTCCTTCAGGATCATGCCGGCATCGACGAGCGCCCGGGCATTGCCCTTCTCGATGGTTAGGCCCACCTGACCGACATCGACGAGGGCATAGAAGATGCCGCCGTAGCTGAGGTCGAACGTGATGCGGCCCCATTGCTCGGTCTCGAGGGCCACGTCCAGCTCATGGACAAAGGACGGCACCATTGTGAGCTTGACCCGCTCACAGCGCCCGTCACGGCAGGTTGCCGTCGCCTTCACCAAGCCGGCTGCCGTTTCCAGCATCACGATGGTTTCCGGCTCCTGCATCTCGACCATGCCGCTTTCGAGAAGCGCCGTTGTGACGCAGATCGAGTTGGACCCGGAACTCGCATGGGCCTGGTCCGGCTGCAGGATGACGAAGGCGGCATCAGCCGCAGGGTTCTTCGGCGGAAGCAGAAGATTGACCGAGCCGATCGGTGCGCCGCGCGGCTCGAGCACCAGCATGCGCCTGAGGGCCTCGCCCTTGGGATCCGTGTTCAGCCACTGCAGTTGCTCGGCCACAGTGTCTCCCGGGATCTTCGGTACGCCGCCGACAGCGACCTTGCCGATTTCACCCTCGGCGTGGACGTCGAGCAATTGAAGAGTGCGCTTCCATCTCATGTCATCATCCCAAAGTCGGCCATGTCAGTCGCTCCGAAGCAAACCGCACGCACTGCAGATCACGAGGACATACCAGAGCTCAAGTGACTGCGCTCACGATCTTGACCGGTAACGTTGCCGGAGCCCTGTTAAAACAGTGATCCCATATCTCCAAGTGCTTTTGTTCCATTTTCTGAAAATGCGGGCCGGCCGGCGAGCGACCTTGAGAGCCTGTCTCCGCTAGCGAGACCGGTGGTGCGTCCACCTGTCGGCATTAAACGATCGACGCTAGGACAGTGCCGCTGCCCCCCTCGCACGCGTTAACCCTTTGTCAACTTTGATCCCAACGGCCCTGGCTCCAATGATATCTTTCCAAAGAGTGACCTTCGGAGAAGCGCATGCATCAGATGGAGACAATCAACCGCAGGACCTGGGAGAACCCATGGTCTATCCGCGAGTATGGCCGTAGCGCAGGCTTTCTCGATGACGGTGAGCGGGTGGCATTCACGCTGGCGCTTGAACACGGCCCGAAGCGCGTCCTCGATATCGGCGTCGGCGGCGGGCGGACGACCGACCTGCTGGCCGGCGGTCGCGATTATGTCGGCATCGATTATACAGCCCGCATGATCGAACGGGCACGAGCGAAGCATCCGACTCTGCGCTTCGAACACATGGATGCCCGCGATCTTTCGGCATTCGCGCCCTCTTCCTTCGGCCTCGTCGTCTTCAGCTTTAACGGCATCGATTCGGTCAATCCGGAAGGTCGCCTGCAGATCCTCCAAGAGGTCTTCCGTGTCCTGGCGCCAGGTGGGCAGTTCGTCTTCTCGACCTTTCATAAGGACTGGGAAGGTTTTGCCGATCTGCCGGACTACCGCCGCATCGAGTGGACCGTCGATCCCTTGCGGCTCGGTTTTCGAATCTATCGCTATGTCGAGGGTGGCATTCTCAAAGCCATTCGCCTGCGCCGAAACCGCGCGCTTGAGGTCCACGCGTCCGACCACGCGATCCGCATGCATGCAGCCCACGACTTCGGCATCATGATCCATGCGACGACACGGAGCCACCTCCTGAAGCAGCTCGCCGATGTCGGGTTTGCCGACGATCCGGACCTGTTCGACAGAGAGGGTCTGCGACTGGATGCGGTATGGCATGCCAGCCTGCACTTTCTCTACGTGATGGCGAGGAAACCCACAGTCAGCTGAACGACGAAAAAATCCGGAGCAAATCCCGCGGAACATTTCTGCGGATTTGCCGGATTGTCACGAAGGCTCCCGAAAACTCCGCGTTTCCAGCTACCAAGATTGCCAGTCATATTCTTGGGAAGAAATGGCGCACCCGAAGAGATTCGAACTCCTGACCCCCAGATTCGTAGTCTGGTGCTCTATCCAGCTGAGCTACGGGTGCGTGCCAACCGACTGTCCGTCGGCGTGTGGCGATCCTCTAAAGCGTGCCGATCCGGATTGCAAGCGCCCTTTTCGAAAAAAGAGTCATTTTCCTGTCACGTACCGCCTCGGCCGGTCTCAGGCGCGGGCCCGCCAGTCGTCGAGAGCCACTGGCCTGTCGGGGATTTCGACGCGGAACATGGTGCCGGGACCCGGTTTTTCCACCAGCGCAATTGTCCCACCATGGGCGATGACAAGTTCGCGGGCAATGGCGAGGCCGAGCCCCGTACCGCCCGAGCGCGCACTGCCGCGGAAAGGTGCAAACAGGTTTTCACGGGCCTTGCGGGCCATGCCGGGACCAGTGTCGTCAATGACGATCGCCACCACCGATCCCATACGCTGGGCCGAGACTGTGATGCGGCGGACATGGTTGGGATCGTCGGGCGAAAAACTGGCGAGCGCCTGCACCGCATTGCGACAGATGTTGTGAATGACGCGGAACAGCTGCTCGCTGTCGGCATCCACCTCGATTTCAGGTGTGATCAGATCATGGAATTCGATGCCGCTTTCGGGGCTCAGGTGCAGGAGATCGCGGACCTCCTGGCACACCTCTGACAGCAGGAACCGCCGGCGCCGCGGCTCCGCCTCCGATGTCTGGCCATAGGAAAGCACCTCGCTCGTATAACCGACTGCGCGGTCAATGGTGCGAAGGAGCTTGGGGGCAAAGCTCTTCACCAGCGGATCATCGACATCCACCAGCCGGTCGGACATCAGCTGTGCCGAGGCCAGGATGTTGCGCATGTCGTGGTTGATCTTGGAGACGGCGAGGCCGAGATCGGCGAGCGTCTTCTGCTGGCGAAGCGTCTTCTGCAGCTGGTCCTGCATGCGCGAGAGATGCCGCCCGGCAACGGCGACCTCGTCCTTGCCAAGCGTGATGGGTAGCACGCGTGATGGATCCTCGGGGTTTTCTGCAAAGAGCTGCATGCTGCGGGCCAAACGCCGGACCGGCATGATCATCATCCGGTTGATGGCGAGGAACATCAGCACGGCCGTGATGACGGAGATGATCAATGACACGACAAGGATGTTGCGGGCATAGCCGAGCATCGCCTTGCGCAACGGCTCCTCGTCGATGACGATTTCCACGGTGACATCGCGGCTGTCGCCAATCGGGCCGTAGACCCGCAACAGGCGGTCGCCGCCGAAGATCAGCGTGTAGAAGGCATCGCGGATCGAGCCGAGTTCCGAATAGTCGGAGAGATCGAAGGCGGCGTCCACCTCGCTTGGCATGTCCGTGACGGCGAGCAGGCGGGAGGTTCCGTCCTTGCGAAGGACGATTGCCTTGGTGCCCGTCGTGATCAGCGTGTCTTCCTGAACGCCGCGGGGCAGCTCGAGTGGCTGCAGCCCGTCGATGACAACGCCGGCGGCGGCGGCGGTATTCAGCCGATCCTGCAGCCAGCGCTGGCGCATGGTGGCAACCGACGGTGCGAAGATCAGGATCTCCGCGAGCATGACAAAGGCGATGGTGAGCCAGAGGAGCTTGCCGGACAGCCCCCTGATCCTGGACGGCATGGAGTAACCTCCGGAGAGGTCGGACTGCAGATCGCTGTCCTGCCGGTCAAGCATCAAGTCAGGTTCCTGTCTTCCGAAGGATCGATTTCGGGTTTGGCAGTATCAATAGTCTAGTGGAGCGCCGCGACCATGGCCACATGGAAGATCGCGACAAACATTAATCTTTCGTCATGAAATCAAAACGACTGCGGCACTGCATATCGCGACCGACTGCTGAAATGTCCAGATCAAAACCCGACAGCGTTCAGGACACCTGCCGGTCGAACCTCGCATGACGCCACGTCTGACCTGATTCTTTCAGTGCCGTTCTCTCACAGAAAACCCCGGCAAACGCGGGCGTTGCGCCCGTACGACCCCGGTTCTCAAATCCGTTTACCGACGATTGACTCTTGGGACCCGCGACCGTATAAGCCGCGCACGTTCGGAAAGGTGCCCCGGCGGGGCTTATCCGTGCGATAAAACCAACGCTTTTGCAGCAATGCAAATCCCAAGAAGGGCCGCACACCGCGGTATTAAATAAATGTCAAAGCGTA
>JAIXSF010000317.1 GCA_027484835.1 Rhizobiaceae bacterium
GTGTTCCTGCGCCTGGCGCGTGTCGGCGTGCCGGACCTCCTTCCGCAGGGCCACGTCTTCGAGCCCGGCAAGGCCAACCTCCTGCGCGACGGCGATGCCATCACGCTGATCGCAAACGGAACGCTGACCCACCGCGCCATGAAAGCTGCCACGATCCTTGCCGGCCGCGGCATCGAGGCGCGCGTGCTCAACATGGCGACGGTTCGCCCGATCGATGTCGACAGCGTGGTGGCGGCAGCTCTCGACACCGGCGCCATTCTCACGGCCGAGGAACATTCGGTCTATGGTGGCCTCGGCTCCGCGATCGCCGAAGTCATCGTCGCAGAAGCGCCGGTTCCGATGAAGATCCTCGGCGTTCCTGGCATCTTTGCGCCAACCGGGTCGGCGGAGTTCCTCCTCGACGAATTCGGCATGGCGCCGGAGGCCATGGCAAACGCTGCCGAAGAACTGCTGGCGCGCAAGCGCGGGCGCAGCTAACGGCTAATACTCTCCAGGATGTCGCCGCACGCAGCACGGCGGCATCTGACCGCTTTCGGAGCTCACATGATCACCGCCATTCTTGCCATCGACCAGGGGACCACCAACTCCAAGGCCGTACTCGTTTCGAGCGATGGCATCATCATGGCGCGCGGGTCTTCACCCGTCGGCATCTCGCATCCGCAACCCGGCTGGGTGGAGCAGGATGCCGACCGCGTCTGGACATCGGTGCTGGAAGCGATTGCCGCCTGCCTGGTCAATGCGCCGCCGGTGTCCATCGCCGGGATCGCGATCTCCAACCAGCGTGAATCCGTGACCATCTGGGACGGCGAAACCGGTGAACCGCTCGGCCCTGTTGTCAGCTGGCAATGCCGCCGCAGCGCGCCTGTCTGTGCCGAACTCAATGCGGCCGGGCATTCCGCCCGGGTCGAGGCCCTGACCGGCCTTCCGATCGATCCGATGTTTCCCGGCCCCAAGATGAAATGGCTCCTCGACCGCGCGCCGGCGGGAAGACCGATCCGGCTTGGCACGATTGACGCCTGGCTCATCCACCGTTTGACCGGCGGCCGGGTCCATGCCTGTGATGCGTCGAACGCCGCCCGAAGCCAGCTTCTTGACCTCAACCGGATGGAGTGGAGCGACGAGCTTTCAGCCCTTTTCGGCGTGCCCAAGGCCCATCTGCCTGAGGTTCGCGACAGTGCGTCACGGTTCGGGGAGACCCTTGGTGTCCCCGGTCTGCCGGACGGGATACCGATTGCGGCGGCGATCGGGGACAGCCACGCAGCCCTCTTCGGTCATGGCGCCTTCGAGCCCGGCGACGGAAAGGTCACCTTCGGGACCGGTTCGTCGATCATGACGACCCTGCCGCATTTCATCGCGCCGCAAAACGGCATCACCACGACGATCGCCTGGTCGCTCGGCGGCACCCCGACCTATGCCTTCGAGGGCAATATCCTTGTCTCTGCCGCATCGTTGCCATGGATGGTGGAGATCCTCGGTCTGCCGGATGTGCAGGCGCTGGTTGATCTCGCGAGCACAGCGGAGCCGGAGGGGCCGGGCTTCGTGCCGGCCTTTGTCGGTCTCGGCGCCCCCTATTGGCATGCCGATGCACGCGCCCTGTTTTCGGGGATCACGTTCAACACGACACGTGCGCAGATGGCGCGGGCCGTCACCGACTCCATCGCCTTCCAGGTCCATGATGTCTTCAAGGCCATGGTTGCCCAGTCCCCGGCGCCGCTGGGTAGGCTGTTCGTCGACGGTGGACCAAGCAAGAATAACTTCCTGATGCAATGCGTCGCCGATGCACTCGACCATCCCGTCATCCAATGCGATGCCGCCGAAGCCTCCGCGCTCGGCGCCGCCTATCTCGCGGGCCTCACTCTCGGTCTCTGGGACAGTCTCGAGGCGATCAAGGCCCTGCCGCGCAAGACAGCGACACTCGATGCGAAAGAGAGCGATGTCAGCCGGCGTCTGACGACCTGGCAGGATGCAATCTTCCGCTCGACCGTTTCACCGACTTCATCTATGGGTGAATAAAAATTCACCCATCGGAGGGGTTCATGGGACGTCTCAACGAGCTTCGACTTATCGCCCGCGTCGCGCAGATGTATCATGCCGAGGGCAAGCGGCAGGCCGAGATTGCCGAGATCATGCATATGTCTCAGGCCACCGTCTCGCGCATGCTGAAACGGGCGGAGATGGAAGGGATCGTTCGCACCACGATCATTCCGCCGCCGGGCACGTTTGCCGATCTGGAAATGGCGCTGCGCGATCGCTACGGTCTGACCGAAGCGATCGTCATCGACTGTTCGGAAGACCGTGACGGCGCGATCATGGCCCGCATCGGCGAGGCCGCCGCGCACTTCGTCGAAGTCACCCTGCAGCAGGATGAGATCATCGGCGTTTCCAGCTGGAGCCAGACCATCCTGCGCATGGTGGACAACATCCATCCGCTGAAGACGGGCCGCGCCAAATACATCGTCCAGATCCTGGGCGGCATGGGCGAGGCCTCTGTTCAGACCCATGCCACCCAGCTGACCGCAAGGCTTGCAAAACTCACCGGCGGCGAACCGCGCCTGCTGCTCGTCCAGGGCATTACTTCGTCACGGGAGGCAAAGCTGGTGATGCTGGCTGACCCGGTTGTCCGCGGCACGATGGATCTCTTCGGCCGCCTTACGCTCGCCATCATCGGCATTGGCGCCGTCGAGCCGTCGGAGCTTCTGGCGCGCTCCGGCAACGTCTTCTCCCGCCAGGAGATGGCGATGCTGCACGACGCGGGAGCCGTCGGCGAAATCTCGTTCCGCTTTTACGACCGTGACGGCAAGCCGGTCGAGACCCCGCTCAACGAGCGGGTCATCGGCATCTCACTCGAGGACCTGCGCAAGGCCGACCGGGTGATGGCGCTGGCCGGCGG
Source organism: Rhizobiaceae bacterium (assembly GCA_027484835.1). Lineage (GTDB taxonomy): Bacteria > Pseudomonadota > Alphaproteobacteria > Rhizobiales > Rhizobiaceae > Allorhizobium. The sequence continues at coordinate 2,891 of JAIXSF010000317.1, forward strand.
AGAATCGAAGACCGAGGCGATCGCCGGTGCCCTCAGGATGGGCATTATCGACGTCCTCGTGACGGACAAATTTACGGCGGCCCGTCTGACAGCCTGACGCTCACTTCCGGGCGGACTGTCGGATCGGCTGCATCAAGGAGGAGTGAGACCATGCAGCGTTTTTCCGGACAGACTGTCTTCGTGACCGGGGGCAACAAGGGTATCGGGCTGGGCATTGCCCGTCGCTTTGCCGAAGAGGGTGCCACGGTCGCCATTGCGGCGATCGAGCCTGATACGAGGGACGTCGCCTTGCGGCTTGCCGAAGAGACGGGCGCCGAAACACTCGGCCTTCAACTCGATGTTACCGACGCATCCGCCGTGCGCGCGGCCTATGCCGAAGCCGAAGGGTATCTCGGACCTCTGAGCATCTCCGTCCAGAATGCCGGGGTCATCACCATCGCCAAGGTCGAGGATCTCAGCGAACGAGAATGGGATCTCAATCTCGACGTCAATACCAAGGGCGTTTTCCTCTGCTGCCAGGAGGCCGTGGCGCGCTTCCGCGCCAGCGGTACGAAGGGACGCCTGATCAACACGGCATCCGGCCAGGCTCGCCAGGGCTTTGTCTACACGCCCCATTATGCCGCATCGAAATTCGGTGTTGTGGGTCTGACCCAGAGCCTTGCCAAGGAGCTCGCCAGAGAAGGCATCACCGTCAACGCCATTTGCCCGGGCATCATCCACACCGAGATGTGGGACTACAATGATCGCGTCTGGGGCAAGATGCTGGGCGACTACGGCCCGGGCGAACTGATGGCCGAATGGGTCGAAGGCATTCCCATGGGCCGAGCCGGAACACCCGCCGAAGTCGGCGCTCTCGTCGCCTTCCTGGCCTCGGCCGATGCCGCCTACATCACGGGGCAGACGATCAATGTCGACGGCGGACTGATCATGTCTTGAGCAATTGCTGTGACCTCACGCCCGGCCTTTCGCTCGATCAGACGCTGTGGCGAAGCACCACCCGCGTGGACGACCGACATCGGCATGAACTTGACTACCAGTTGGCGGCCTGCCTCGTTTCCAGTCGGCCTGACTTGTGGATCTCGATGGTCGGCATGGCGATATTCGGTCCTGGCTTCGGCAGGGAGCAGAGTGGCGGAGAGTCCGGCTCTGCGTTGCCTTCTTCGCGCCAGAGGAATTCACCCTGCGTCAACTCCTCGGCGGGTGGCAGGCTTGCCAGTGCGCCGAGCACACTGACGGATGCTGCGGCGACGGCCAGAATGATGGTTCGCATTGTCTCGCTCCTTGTCATGGTCTCGGTGCCGCGGCACGTGGCTGGCACTTGGGTTGAAAGCTGGTCGCCGGATCGGCCGAGCTTGCTCTCGGCCGATCTGGTCTTGGGTGCGCTTGGTGTCAGGAAGCGTTCGAGATGGTGCGGTTGACCAGGGTCACCGACTTGTCGGCGTTCACCTTGTAGATCTCGCGGACATCGCGACCGTCACCGTTGGAGAAGGTGTGGAAGAAAGTCGAGCCGGCGGGGGCCTTTTCGAGCATGACATCGCTGTTGTCATAGGTGATCGAGCCCGGGATCGGCTGGACGCTGGCAAAAGCGGCTGTGCCGGCTGCGAACGAGATCAGGGCGGCGGAGAGGGCGGTAAGAATGGTCTTCATGGTCGTGTTCCTTCAAGGGTTGAGTGAGGGCCGATCTTCGGCCGGTTTCATCTGACTGCTGCTGCAATACAGGTCTCTGGCGGGAGGCCTGGTAGGGCGCTGATCTCGCATCCGGGAGGAGAAGACTGCGTGGTTGATCAGCCAGTTCAGAGTGACAGTGAGGGGGATGAGGTTCCATTGAACCTGA
>JAIXSF010000226.1 GCA_027484835.1 Rhizobiaceae bacterium
TTGACCTCGACGATCTTCTGCTTCTTGCGCGCTTCAGCCGCCTTCTTCTGGTTGGCGTATTTCAGCTTGCCAAGGTCGAGGATCTTGCAGACCGGAGGCTCGGCATTCGGCGAAATCTCAACCAGATCAAGCCCGGCTTCTTCTGCCATACGCAGCGCCTGATCCGTCGGCACGACGCCAAGGTTCAAGCCTTCTTCGTTGATCAGCTGGACTTTCGGAATGCGAATTTCTCGATTGGAGCGCGGCCCGTCCTTCACGGGGGCATCGGTCTTAAACGGTCTGCGAATGGTCGTATTCTCCTCAAACTATCTCGGGATGTCGCAGCGTTAACCCGCGCGCGTCCGCGTCAAAGGGCTATGTGATATCTGCAACGGCAGTGTCAATAGCATGCTTCCGAAAGAAAATCACCTGTTGTCGGTCACTTCCCGAATGTGTTTTACAACCTCCGACAAAAGGAGCATCCGATGACCGAGACTGCCAACATCCTCAAAGAGACCACGATCACTGTCGGCTCCCGTGACGATGCGCGCGACATCGCGGTCATCGCCCGCCTGGGAACAGCCGAAGACCGTCCGGCGCTTGTCTGGCTGGGCGGCTACCGCTCGGACATGTCGGGCACCAAGGCCATCGAAATGGATGCATTGGCCCGGGATCAGGGGATCACCGCCATCCGCTTCGACTATTCCGGCCATGGCGTCTCCGGCGGCGATTTCCGCAAGGGGACCATTTCCCGCTGGACGGAAGAGGCGCTTGCGGTCATCGCGTCAAGTGGTGTGAAGAAGGCCGTCCTGATCGGATCTTCGATGGGTGGATGGATTGCGCTGCGTGTCATCCAGGAAGCGCGGCGGCTCGGCCTGCCCTTTTCCATCGACGGGCTCGTGCTCATTGCGCCCGCGCCCGATTTCACCGCAGAGCTGATCGAACCCAGCCTGACGGACGCCGAGCGGCAGTCTCTCGCCGAGCGAGGCTATTTCGAAGAGCCCTCGGAATACAGCCCCGAGCCGAACATCTTCACCCGTGCCCTCATGGAAGACGGGACTAAGAACCGCGTACTCACCGGCCTGATCGAGACCGGCTGCCCCGTGCATATCCTGCAAGGCATGAAGGACCCGGATGTCCCATATCAGCACGCGCTGAAACTCATGGAATTCCTTCCGCTGGACGATGTCGTGCTGACCCTGATTCGCGATGGCGACCACCGACTTTCCCGTCCCGAAGACATCGCCAAGATGAAATCGGCGATACTTTCAATGATCTGAGTATTCTGGTTTCTTTATATCTCTCAATTCTTTGGGAACCGATTCTCTTTTCGGGTGTTCGAACTGTCGCATTTTAACCATATCCCTTGAATTGCGCGGCTGGCTGCCTCCCGCGCCGTTGACTCATGTCACCTCGCAATCTTAACGTTTTGTTAAGGATACAGGGGACGTGTTCATGACGAACGGCTCGCGCGCCATCAAGGCTCTCATCATCGCCACTGCGATACTCGCGCCGGCTCATGCGGGCTTTTCAGCGCCGCAGTCGCTCCGGGCGATGATCACCGGTGGCGTCACCTCGCAGCCGATCGGTCACTACGAATTCTGCAAGGCCATGCCGCAGGAATGCTCCGCTCAGTCGCGTCCCTCTGCGCCGCCGAAGGTTACCGAACACGGCTGGGGCGTGATCCGTGATGTCAATGCGAGCGTGAACCATGCCATCGTGCCGATGACGGACGCGGAGATCTACGGCCGTGAGGAAGTCTGGGCCTATCCGGTCGATCTCGGCGACTGCGAGGATTTCGTCCTTCTGAAGCGCAAGAAGCTGATGGCAGCCGGTTTCTCCGCAGCCGACCTGCTGATGACCGTGGTCCGCAAGCCTGATGGCGAGGGTCATGCCGTGCTGACCGTGCGCACCCAGTCGGGCGACTTCGTGCTCGACAACCTCAACGACGACGTCAAGCTGTGGTCCGAGACGCGCTATTCCTTCCTGAAGCGGCAGTCCAGCACCGATACCGGCCGCTGGGTGACGATCGAAAACGGCACGTCCGACGTTCTGGTCGGCTCGCTGCAGTAAGCGCAGACTTTATCTTCGGACGAGAACCAACGTCGCGGCAAGCGCAATACAGGATGCGGCGACCAGGGCACCCAGTCCTGCGCCGGGTCCTGCCACCTCGCTCAACCAGATGACAGATACCGGCGCGATGGCCGAGGCTATGATGCGGGCAGAGGCAAGAGTGCCCATGGTCTTTCCGTATCCGACCGCGCCGAAATAATGCAGCGGCAGCACGCCCCGGATGATCGACGTCAGACCCTGACCTGCACCATAAAACACCGCAAAGGCGAGGGCGAAACCGGCTGCAGGGACCAGCAAGGCACTGGATAGCAGCAGCAATCCGAGCGCCATGGCCGCGGCGGCAATGATTGCCGTCAGCGGCGGCGAGAAGAGGTTGCGCCTGACATATTCGACAAGGCGCGCGGAAACCTGGCTCGGGCCGATGAGGCTGCCTGCCAGCGTCGCCATGGCAGTGGCATAGCCGAGATCGCGCATCAGGACGAGCAGTGTGGCCCCGACCGCCGAGATGACAAAACCGCCGGCGGCAAAGGCCGTCGCCATCAACAGCATGCGGCGCTTGCGCTCTCCGTCGAGGTTGATTTCGACGACCGGCTCTGCCGGAGGATCGATCCCCTTTTCACCCTTGCGTGCCCGCGGCAATGCGAGATGGATGGGTAGCGCGATGAAGAGGTTCATGGCGGCCAGCACAAGATAGACGTCCCGCCAGGTCATCCAGGTCAGCAGCCATTGCAGCAGAGGCCAGAAGATCGTCGACGCAAAACCCGCGATCAGGGTTACCAGGGTGATGTGGGAGCGGGCATCGCGTCCGTGGCTCTGGGCCAGCGCTGCAAAGCCGGCATCGTACTGGACGGCCAGCGCCACGAACTCGGCGAGGAGCGTGATCACCGCGAATTGCCAGGCATTCTGCATGGCGGCGAAGAGCGCCAGCGACAAAGCCGCCGCCATCGAGCCGAGACAGAGGATAAGCCGGGCACCGTGCCGATCGACGAGACGCCCCAGCACCGGTGCTGCCACCGCGCCGGCGAGCAGGCCGAAGGAGAACACACCGAAGACGAAGCTCTGACCCCAACCGAATTCGCGGGCGATCTCGGGTGCAAGCACAGAGAAGGAATAGTAGAGCGTGCCGTAACCGATGGTCATGGTGACGCCCAGACCGATGGTCGCGGGAGAGGCTTTCATGGGTGCGCCATAATGCGATTCGATGATCGCCAGATGACAGCCCGGGACGAGGCTCCGTCAAGCCTCACCCGCACGCTCCCTTACCCCTGCCCGATCAAGACACCGGCGGCCAGCACCAGCGAGCCGCCGAGCACCACCTGCATGGCGGCGCGCCAGAAGGGCGTCTCCATATAGCGGTTTTGAATGAAGGCAATGGCCCAGAGCTCGAAGAAGACGATGACGATGGCGGTGATCGTCGCGGTCCAGAAATGCGGGATGAGATAGGGAAGCGCGTGGCCAAGGCCGCCGACCGTGGTCATGATGCCGGAGGCGAGGCCACGCTTCAGCGGCGAGCCGCGACCTGATAGCTTGCCGTCGTCATGGGCGGCTTCGGTAAAGCCCATCGAGATACCGGCACCGACAGAGGCCGATAGACCGATCAGGAAGGTCGACCAGGTATCACCGGTGGCAAAGGCGGCCGCGAAGATCGGCGCCAGTGTCGAAACCGAGCCATCCATTAGGCCGGCAAGTCCAGGCTGGACATAGGTGAGAACGAACTGACGCTTCTTGGCGTCGTCCTCTTCGGTCTTTGCTTCCTCAGTCAGGTGCTTTTCGGTCAGCATGCCCGCGACCAGCTCATGTCCCTGTTCGGCCAGGGCGAGGTCTCCCAGCAGCTTGCGGATGCCGGCATCCGACGTGCGCTGAGCGGCCGCGATATAGAAGCGATAGGCGCCCTGCTCCATGCCCTGGGCTTCGGTCCGGATCTGATCGAGCGTCAGGTTCTTGCGCAGCCAATCCGGCTTGCGCTCGTAAAAGCCGCGCACATGTTCGCGGCGGATGAGCGGAATGCGCTCGCCAAAATGCTCGCGATGCTTTTCGATCAGCATGTTGCGATGCGTGTGCTCGACCTCGGCCATGTCCTCGAAGACCTTGGCCGATTGCGGCGCTGAGGCGCGCAACTGGTCAGCATAGGCAAGATAAATGCGGGCGTCGTCCTCCTCGGAGGAAATGGCAAGGCCCAGGATCTCCTGTTCGCTCAGACTGTCGAACGCGCGCTTGCTGCCGGAAAGGGATAAACCAAACATCTGCGATCACCTCTTTAGAATTATTCTAAATTTATTCCTCTGCCTCGGTCTTTTCAAGGGATAAGTTGCAGCTTGACCGAGGCGCCATCCCAGACGTAGCGAAGGAGCAGCACACAAGGATCAAACCGTAATGACCATGGAGCTTTCCGGCCGAGCCGCCCACCGCGCCGAGATCACCGCCCGCGCCCAGGCCGACATGGCGGCGATGGGCGTCGATGCCGCCTTCATCGACCGGTTGGTGGACACCTTCTACGGCAATATCCAACAGCATGCCGAGCTAGGCCCTGTCTTCGAGGGTCGGCTTGCCGGCCGCTGGCCCGAGCACATGGTGAAGATGAAGGCCTTCTGGAGCTCGGTCGCTTTCAAGACCGGCGCCTATGGCGGCAAACCCGTGCAGGCGCATCAGGGCGTCGACGGCATGGCCGAACACCTTTTCCTGCAGTGGCTGCAGCTGTTTTCCGATACGCTTGCCGAAATCGGCGCGACGGAGGAGGCGCGTGGCTGGTTCCTGGCCAGTGCCGAGCGGATCGCCAAGAGCCTCGTGCTGTCGCTCTTCTACAATCCGGCTTTCGATGACCCGAGGATGCGCAGCGCGCCCTGAAGGTTCCTTGCGCGGAACCCTATTCCCACGAAAGAAACCGCAAAATTGGTCGGCTTGCCGGACAACTTCCTGAGCTTTTGCCCTTGCACTGCCGCGCATGCCCGACTAGACCCGCCGCGGGAGCTGGAGGAGTCTGTGAAACAAGGCAAGAGATCATGAACCGCCGTCAATTCTTCAAGCAGGCCGGCGTCGCCGGCGTCGGGGCTGCTGCGCTTGCAGCACCCGCCATCGCCCAGGACAATCCCAAGATCACCTGGCGCCTCGCATCGTCCTTCCCGAAGAGCCTCGACATCATCTTCGGTGCCGCGAACGACATCGCCGAAAGCGTGTCGAAGGCGACCGACGGCCAGTTCGAGATCCAGGTCTTTGCCGCCGGTGAGATCGTGCCACCGCTGCAGGTGGCCGATGCCGTCACCGCCGATACCGTCGAGATGGGTCACACCTGCTGCTACTATTACATCGGCAAGGACCCGGCCTTCGCGCTTGGCACGGCCGTGCCCTTCGGCCTCAATGCCCGCATGACCAATGCCTGGTTCACCGCAGGCGGCGGCAACGAGCTGCTCAACGAGTTCCTCGCCTCCCACAAGCTTTACGCGCTCCCGGCCGGCAATACCGGTGCCCAGATGGGCGGGTGGTATCGCAAGGAAATCAAGACCATCGACGACCTCAAGGGTCTGAAGATGCGCATCGCCGGTCTCGCCGGCGAGATCATGGCGAAGGTCGGCGTCACCCCGCAGCAGATCGCCGGTTCCGACGTCTATCCGGCGCTGGAAAAGGGCACGATCGACGCCACCGAATTCGTCGGCCCCTATGACGACCTGAAGCTCGGCTTCTACAAGGTCGCACCCTACTACTACTACCCGGCCTGGTGGGAAGGCGGCCCGACGGTGCATGCCTTCTTCAACCTCGAGAAGTTCAATGCGCTGCCGGAAAACTACAAGCGCATTCTGACGGACGCCTGTGCGGCCGCCAACGCCCGGATGCTTGCGCGCTACGACGCGTCCAATGCCCAGGCGCTGCGCGAACTCGTCGCCGGCGGTGCGCAGCTGCGCGCATTTTCGTCCGATATCCTCGACACCTGCCACAAGGCTGCCAAGGAAACCTATGCGGACCTCTCGGCGAAGAACGAGTGGTTCAAGAAGCTCTATGACAGCCAGCAGACGTTCAAGCAGGACGCCTATCTCTGGGCACAGATCGCCGAATACAGCTTCGATACCTATCAGATGATCCAGCAGCGCCAGGGTACGCTCTGAGGTTTTCGATCATCCCAGACGACAAAAGGCCCGGGCATCGAACCCGGGCCTTTTTCTATCACGCCATTTTCGCAGGATCAGGCCTCGAGGCCCTTCAGCACATTGGCGACGTTGAGCCCGATTTCCGGCACGCCGTAGCCACCTTCCATCAGCGTCAGAACCGGCACGCCGCTGGCTGCGATCATCTCGCCCATGCGGATATAGTCCGGGCTCTTCAGCTTGAAGAAGCTGATCGGGTCCTTCTCGAAGGTGTCGACCCCGAGCGACACGACAATTGCTTCCGCGCCATAGGCCTTGATCTTCTTCAGGCTGTCTTCGAGCGCCGCCGACCAGATCTCGAAGGGGGTGCCCGAGGGCATCGGGTAATTGGCGTTCAGACCTTCGCCATCGCCCTCGCCGGTCTCGTCGGCATAACCGAGGAAGAAGGGGAAGGCGTCTTCCGGCTCGCCATGCAGCGAGGCGAAGAAGATGTCGCCGCGGCGATAGGTAATGTCCTGCGTGCCGTTACCATGGTGGAAGTCGACATCGAGGATCGCGACTTTCTTCGCGCCGTGATCGATCAGACGCTGGGCGGCAACCGCCGCATTGTTGATGAAGCAATAGCCGCCAAAGAGATCGATGCCGGCATGGTGGCCCGGCGGGCGGCACAGCGAGAAGGCGAAGCGGTTGCCCCCGTTCAGCCAGTCGGCACCGGACAGCGCGACATCCATCGAGGCGATCGCCGCCTCGTAGGTGCCCTTGGAAATCGAGGTCTCGGCCGAATTGGTATAGTAGCCGACAGCGCCGTCGATGTTCTTTGGCACGCGGCCCGTCTGGCTGCGGCGGCAGGGGAAGGAGGTCGCGATCGCCTCGCCCTCGAAGCCATGCGCCTGCCAGCGATCCCAGCAGGTGCGCAGGAATTCGAGATAACCGGCATCATGGACCTTGAGCGCCGTTTCGAGGCCATGCTCGGCAGGTGCCCGCACATCGGTGAAACCAGCCTCCTTAACGCCCGCCAGCACCCATTCGGCGCGGAACGGCCCTTCGAAGGGCTTGACCAGCAGGCCGCCATGCAGCTCGGTCTTGGCGTCTCGGAGCTTGTGCTTTTCGGAATAGAATACGCGCATGTCGTGGTGTTTTCCCTCTGGTCGTTTTGGAGGAAAACTAGCGCCGTCCACGCCTCAGCCACAAGTGCAAAGGGGGCGATTCTCTTGGTCATTCGACCAGAAAATCGCCCCCTGCCCCTCGGCCCCCGCCGATCCGGTCTTACTCGGTCAGATTGATCTGCTCGGTCTCGCCACCGGTGCAGGTATAGCAGCAGTTTTCGCAAGTCTCGGCGTTGTCGGGACCCGTGCCCCAGTAGCTCTGCTTGTCGCCGGAGATCCAGGCGCCATAACAGATCCGCTCGCCTTCCTCGCAGGACAGCGGGATCTGCTTCGTCTCGCCGTCATCGAGATAAAAGACCTCGCCGTTGCCGGGCCAGACATAGTCACGATCCTGACTGTAGAGTTCGACTTCGACAGCGTTCGGATGGTCATTGCGCATCACGAATGTCACGTCGGCTGCAACGGCCGGAGCCGCTACGGCCAGAGCGAGACACACGCCCGCCATTCTGAGAATCGCCTTTGCAACCATCGTCCGCCTGCTCCCCAAAAGCATTGAAACCGCGGGACAATAAGCAGATGCCCACAGCGCTGGAAAGAGCGGAACATCGACGTTTTTTGGGCTTAAACTCAATAGCTTGAAAGCGATGCTGTCAGGCAACAGTTTTCCAAAAGACGACCGTGTCGCAATAGCGGCCGTCAGGGAAAAGCGCGTAGTTCGGGATGATGCCGGAGCGCTGCCAGCCAAGCTTTTCGTAGAGCGTTTCGGCAAGCTCACCAGCTGCCGTATCAAGGACAAGAAGCCAGCGTCCTGCTCTCGCCGCGCCACTCTCCGCGGCGGCCATCAGGGACTTGGAAAGCCCGAGCCCACGTGCGTCGCGATGCACGAGCAGCTTCATCAGATCACCACGATGCGGCTGGTTGGGCTTGGAGGCAAAGCCGACCTGGACGCTGCCGACGAGGCGGTCGCCGAGAAAGGCGCCGTAAAGCAGCACTTCGCCGCGCCCGACGGCGTCCGCGACACCCTGCCAGAAGGCTTGTCCGTCATCAGGCGTGAAGGGCGACATGAAGCCGAGCGAAGCCCCGCCCTCGACGCAGTCGGCGAGCGTCTCGCAGAGATCGGGCAAGGCTGCGATCGCATCGGACTGTGAAAGCGCACGGATTTCGGTCTTGTTATCGGGCATGGGTCTGTTCCTGTGGAGGGGAGAAGTCAGGGGCCGAGGGAGATCACCACGGCATAGCGGGCAGGTCGGCCGGTCGGGTTCCTGTAGCCGTGTACGTCGCCGACATTCATGAACAGGCAATCCCCGGCTTCCAGCCGGTGTACCGTCTCGCCGACCATCAGTTCGATTGCGCCTTCGAAGACCCAGACATGCTGTGTCTGGCTGCGACCCGTGGGGCGGCCGGGGAAGCGTACTTCGGCACCGGCCGGAAATTCGACCTCGACGATATCGGTGCCGCTGCCCGTCCCCTGAGGCGAGATGGCACGCCGCAGATAGCCGCTTTCCGGATCGCGCCAGACCGCCTGGTCGGCGCGTCGTACCAGCGGCGATGGCTCGGCTTCATTGCCTGCAAAGAAGACCGAGAGCGATACCCCAAGGGCCGAGCAGAGCCGCGCCAGAAGGGCTGCCGTCGGGCTTGCCTCCATGCGCTCGATCCGCGAAATCATTGCCCGGCTGACGCCCGAGAGCTCCGCCAACTGGTCGAGCGTCAGGGCGCGCTCGAGGCGCAGGCGTTTCAGCCGTTCGGCGACATGTTTCTCAAAGTGATCGGTCGATTCCATTATCTGAGAATTCCATGCGCTGATATTGGAGTCAAGCTCTGTGCACTTGCCTCTTCCGCATTCCCGCAGGCTCGGCTTAAAAGGATTGTCGGCCATCGCCGTTCAAACCGCAGGACATGACCCCATGCAGCACACTCCCGAGATCGGCCCGGCCATCAAGCGCGAGCGAAAGGCACGCAAGCTGACGCTCGAGCAGCTCGGCACACTGTCCGGGGTCTCGAAGTCGATGCTGAGCCAGATCGAGCGCGGCGAGGCCAACCCGACCTTTGCCGTGCTCTGGAGCCTCACCCAGGCCATGGAGATCGAGTTGTCCGATCTGATCGGAAACGGCACCTCCGTGGCGGGTCGCGAGGAGATCGAGGTGACCTCGGTCATGCACACGCCCGTCATCCGCAGCGCCGACGGCTCCTGCCGGCTGAAGATCCTGAGCTCGCCCCGGCTCGCCGGCCAGACGGAATGGTATGACCTCGAAATGGATCCGGGCGGCGCGCTCGTCAGCCAGCCGCATGCGATTGGCGCCTTCGAGCATTTCACCGCCTTCACAGACGGTTTCGAGATTTCCTGCGGCGGCAGGACGACAGTGATCCGATCAGGCGAAACCGCCCGGTACCGCGCCGATGTTCCACATGCGATCCGCAATGCCGGAACCGATATCGGCAAGGGCCTGCTGGTCGTGCTACATAGATAGGCGAAAAGGCAATTCCAAAATATCGATTGCCGCAGGGCAAAATTCCGATATGCTGGAATTATTCAGCATCGAGGGATTTCCCATGCAGACCGGCTTTCTCGACCACATCACCGAAACCCTTAAGGGCATCGAAGCCGACGGGCTTCTGAAGCGCGAGCGTGAAATCGTCAGCCCGCAATCGGGCCGCATCCAGGTTCGCGATGCCAGAGGCACGCGCGAGATGATCAATCTCTGCGCCAACAATTATCTCGGGCTTGCCAACCATCCCGAGATCGAACGGGCCGCGAAGGCCGCGATCGACAGCCACGGCTTCGGCATGGCCTCGGTGCGCTTCATCTGCGGCGCTCAGGACATTCACCGTGAGCTCGAGCAGGCGATCGCCCGCTATCTCGACAAGGACGACGCGATCCTGTTTGCCGCCTGTTTCGATGCCAATGGCGGGATCTTCGAGACGCTGCTCGGCCCGGAAGACGCGATCATTTCCGACAGCCTCAACCATGCCTCGATCATCGACGGCGTGCGCCTCTCCAAGGCGAAGCGCTATCGCTATGCCAATTCGGAAATGGATGCGCTGGAAGACGAGCTGAAGAAGGCGATTGCCGATGGCACGCGCTTCCGGCTGATCGTCACCGACGGCGTCTTCTCGATGGACGGCTATGTCGCGAAGCTCCCGGAGATCTGCGCGCTCGCCGAGAAATACGGCGCCATGGTGATGATCGACGAATGCCATGCTACCGGCCATCTCGGCGCCAAGGGCAAGGGCACGCCGACGCTGACCGGTGTCGGCACCCGCGTCGACATCATCACCGGCACCTTCGGCAAGACGCTGGGTGGCGCCATGGGCGGCTTCATTGCCGGCCCGAAAGCCGCGATCGATCTGTTACGCCAGCGGGCGCGGCCCTATCTCTTCTCCAACAGCCTGGCGCCTGCCGTCGCCGCCGGCTCGCTGAAGGCGATCGAGATCGCCGAAAGTGCCGACGATCTGCGCGAAAAGCTTACCGGCCATACCAAGCGCTTCCGCCAGGGCCTGACCGAGGCCGGCTTTGAACTGCTTCCCGGCGAAACGCCGATCATCCCGGTCATGACTCACGACGCCGTGCTCGCCCAGAAGCTCGCCGCCGAGCTTGATGCGCGCGGCGTCTATGTCGCCGGCTTCTTCTTTCCCGTCGTGCCCAAGGGCCAGGCCCGCATCCGTACCCAGATGTCGGCAGCGCTCAGCGGGGCCGATATCGAAACCGCCATCGCCGCATTCATCGATGCCGGCAAGACCATCGGGATGATCTGACCATGAAGGCGCTTTCCAAGCAGAAATCCGAGGTCGGCATCTGGATGATCGACGCGCCGGTCCCGGAGATCGGGCCCGACGACGTGCTGGTCAAGATCAACAAAACCGGCATCTGCGGCACCGACGTGCACATCTACAAATGGGACGAGTGGGCGCAGAAGACGATCCCCGTGCCGATGATCACCGGCCATGAATATGCCGGCGAGATCGTCGCCGTCGGCGCCAATGTGCGCAACCTCCAGATCGGCCAGCGCGTCTCCGGCGAGGGTCATCTCGTCGGCATGAACAGCCGCGCCTCGCGCGCTGGCAAGTATCATCTCGACCCGGAGACCAAGGGCATCGGCGTCAATGTGCAGGGCACGTTTGCGGAATTTGCCAAGATCCCGGCCTTCAACATCATTCCGCTCCCAGACACGATCGACGACGAGATCGGCGCGATCCTCGATCCGCTCGGCAATGCCGTGCACACCGCACTCGCCTTCGATCTCGTCGGCGAGGACGTGATCATCACCGGTGCCGGCCCGATCGGCATAATGGGTGCCGCGATCGCCCGCCATGTCGGCGCGCGCCATGTTGTCATCACCGACGTCAACCCGGAGCGGCTGGCGCTTGCGGCCGAAGTCGCCGATGTGCATCCGGTCAATGTCGCGAACGAAGATCTGCGCGACGTGATGGCGAAGCTGAAGATGAAGGAAGGCTTCGATGTCGGCCTTGAGATGAGTGGCTCGCCGGCGGCGCTTGACCAGATGATTGACCATCTCGTCATGGGCGGCCGCATCGCACTCTTGGGCGTCCCGGCCCGGCCCTTCCATTTCGACCTCTCCAAGGTCGTCTTCCGCATGGTGACGCTGAAGGGCATCTATGGCCGCGAGATGTTCGACACCTGGCACAAGATGCTCGCCATGCTCGAAAGCGGCCTCGACATTCGCAAGGTCATCACCCACCGAATGAAGGTGGACGACTACGCCGAAGCCTTCGAACTCGCGAGCGCCGGCAAGGCGAGCAAGATCGTGCTCGACTGGACCTGACGGGAGCGCAGGGTGGAAACCGCGCTCCCGCAGAATTTCTGGAACACAGAGCGACTATCCCGCGTATGGTGATCGTTTGAAACGAGGAACAACCATGCGAAAAATCGGTCGAGTGCGGGAAGTCTGGCGCTATCCGGTGAGTTCTCTTGGCGGGGAGACGCTCGCCTCGATCACCGTTTCGCCCGAGGGCATCGCAGGCGACCGGCGGTTTGCGCTGTTTGATCCGGAGACCGGCCTTGCCGCCGCCCCCGAGAAGGAAACGCGCTGGCGTCCCGCCCTCTTCATCACCGCCTCGCAACCGTCCTCCGGGCTGCCGGTGCTGCGCTTTGCCGACGGTGCCGAGCATGCGCTCGATGACGGCGCTTTGCCGGACCGTCTGGCGGAGCATTTCGGCTTCCCGGTCGCGGTCGGGCTCGTCGGGTCGGGCGATTACCGCTTCCCCGTCGTCTCCAACCGTTACAAGCCGGCGCCGCTTCATCTGGTGACGACGGCTTCGACGGAGGCGCTCGCCGCGATAACAGGCCTTCCGCCGCTCGACGCGAGGCGGTTCCGCCCCTCCGTTCTGATCGAAACGGAAGACGGCGAAGGCTTCATCGAGAACGACTGGGTGGACCATTCTTTACGCATAGGAGATGCGGATATCCGCGTCACGGAAGCCTCGCGACGCTGCGGCATGACGCTTGTCGCCCAGCCCGGTCTTTCGGAAGAGCCCGACGTGCTGCGCGGGATCATGCGCCACAACAAGCGCAATCTCGGCGTTTATGCCACGCCCACCGAGGGCGTGACGATCAGTGTCGGCGATGCAGTTTACGCCGAGATCTGAAAGAGCGGCGTCTCGGCCTGCGAGATATCCTTGAGGATGGCACGACCGACAGTCTCGCCGATATCCCGGGCACTGGTGATGCCCTGCACGAAGGGCTCCTTGTGCAGCAGGAAGGCGATCGCCGCGCAATAGAGCCGGCCTTCCGACATCAGGCCGAGACGCGGGCGATAACATTCGTCGACATCGATGCCACCGGTGCGCACCATATCGGGATCGCGGTCGAGCGACATGATCGCCTCGACTTTCGGCGTCGCGGCTTCGCGGACGCCTCCCTGATCGACCAGCGTCGGAAAGGGGAGATCAGTCGCCGATAGCGTTTCCTGGCCGGTCGCATCGATGAAGGCGCCGAAGCGATGCGTTGTACCTGACACCTCGACTTCCGCGCCACGCTCCAGACCGTCCTCGGCCGTGCGGATCTTGTAGTCCTCGCCAAGCCGCAGGATGGACAGCTTGCCTGTGCGCGAAAGCGCGAGGAGCCGGCGGATCGACATCAACGGCACCGTTGCATAGTCGTCGATGAAGATGCCCTTGAAGTGGCGATGGAAGCGCTTCAGGTCGTTCTCGTCCAGATGCGGAATGACGCGCGCGACGATCTCGTGCGTGATCAGGATCGCATAGCGCCATGGCACGGTGTAGCGCTTCAGCCTGTTGTCTTCGGCCTCGGCCAGGTTCTTCGCGGCCCAGACGAACGGATCGCTTTCGGTCCGGTCGGCGTAGTAGGCGGCAGCGAAGGTCTCGACGGTCAGCTGCGACAGGCCGATGCGGGCGGCATAGTCTGGGTCGCGGGCGACGATTTCTCCACGGAACAGCTCGAAGACCTCGTCCAGCAGATCATGACGACCTGTCGCGATCAGTGCATCGATGGCCTCTTCCGTGCAGACGAGCGGCGTCACATAGGGGAGCGGGCAGTAGAAGTCGGCCTCTGGCAGGATGCCCTTCCGGGACATCAGCGTCGCGCGAAAATCCTCGGTCCCGGCAGCCGGCTGATATTGCAGGTCGCCCGCTGCGTCGCTGTAGAACATGCCGTGGGCCGTTGCCACGGTCATGAGCGCATCGATGCCGCTCAGCGACGTGCCGAGAATGCCGACGGGTTCATTGCGGATCGACTTCAAAACAGTGGCCGGCCAGGGCGACACGAAATAGCCGGGGCGAATTTCCGTGCTGTCCGGCCAGTTGTGGCCTGTCGCCATCACCACATGGCCGAAATTCGCGTCACTCTCCCCATCGGGATTGGACACCCGCAGGCGGATCGCATCGTCCTGGATCTCGATATCGACCACCTTGTGGTGGGCGAGCACGGTGACCTCATGACCACGCTCGGCGGCCACCGCCAGCATACGCTCGAACTGCGCCTGCATATAGTCGCCAAGCACCAGGCGCGGGTAGAATTCGCGCTCGTCGATCGCTTCACGGCGAATGCCGTGACGCATCAGCGTGTCGTCATTCTGCCGCCGCAGCCAGTCGGCCAGCGTTTCGGTAAAGGCCGGCAACTCGATGCTCGGAATGTTGGAGAGCATGGCCGGGTCGTTCATATCGGGGTGATAGGGCGTGCCCTTGCCCGGTTCGCCTTCCGCCTCATAGAGCGTGATCGACAGCGGGATGGTCGAGGCAATCACTTGCTTGAATGTGTAGAGCCCGGTCGGGCCGGTGCCGATGATCGCAATTCTCGGAAGCATGGATGAGCTCGCTGTTCGGCGAGGTATCTCGCGCGGTTCCGATCAATGCGCGTGGGGCAAGGTTGTTCCGCCGCTTTTGCCACCTGCGCCAAAATGACTTTGCCGGAACAAATTCCACGGCTCGCGCCTTTTCCGACCATCGCAACACCCAGAGGAGCATGACCAATGATTTCTGCAGATGAGATCCGCGAACACATGGAAGTTCTGGCGCAGGATGGCGCCCATGTCGGCACCGTCGACCACATGGACGGCGCCAGCCGCATCAAGCTGACCAAGAGCGATTCCTCTGACGGCCAGCACCACTACATCCCGCTCGATTGGGTCGATCATGTCGACCAGCACGTGCATCTGTCGAAGAACGCCGACGACGTGAAGAGCAACTGGGCGGTCAACTGATCCCCATCCGCAAACCGGACAAAAAGGAGGCCGCGGCAATGCCGCGGCCTTTTTTCGTTTTGATCAGATGCGAGGATCAATCGTCATCGTCAGACGAATTCGAGGACGAGTTCGACGAAGAATTGGACGAGGAATTCGAGCTGCTGTTCGAGGAGGAGTTCGAGCCCGAATTGCTGGAGGAGTTCGACGAGCTGTTGGAATTGCTGTTGGAGTTGCTGTTGGAGTTGCTGTTGGAGTTGCTGTTCGAACTCCAGCCGCCACGATCGTCATTGCGACTGCCGGAGCGCGCATAGGAGCGGCCCTCGCCGGTGCTTCTGTCGAGGAAGCGGGTCAGCGGATCGTCGGCCAGAGCTGGGGCCGGGGCGGTGGTGCCGATGGCGAGCACAGAGCTCAGGATGGCGATGAATTTCTTCATGGTCAGTCTCCTTGGTTTCTTTCACGGCAGCACGTCGGCTGCACGGGAAGAACGGACCACCTCGAAGTTTATTCCGACAAAAGTCATTTATTTTCAGATGTTTAATTCTGACTTCTGGCAGAATCGGAAACGCCACCCGAAACGATGTTCCGGGTGGTTAGCAACAGGATGATGCTGGTCTTCTCAGCGCTGGGCGCGGGCGAACTTCCGGTACCAGCCTTCGGAGGCGATCGTCTTGCGGAAGATCGTCTTGCGTGTCGTCTGCTCTTCATCCGTCTCGCTGCGAATGTCGCCTTCGAGATCCGAGGTCTCGCGCCGGAAAGGGATGACCTGGACGATCGGCGTGCCGCGCTCCAGCACATGCAAACCATCCGGCCCCGTTGCGAAAAAGGGAAAGTGGATTTCCGACTGATAGGTATCGGTATCAACGACGCCCGCGACGACCTCGAAGAGCCCGTGGGGACGGTTGAGCGGCGACACGAAAAGACAGCTCCAACCGGGCGGCGTGCGAATGGTCCAGTAGTTGTGAAACTTGCAGGGCGGCATCGGGTCACGCGGATTGCCGGCCACCTGATGGGTGGCATGGTTGCTGACAAGCGTGCGGTCGAAATCCCAGCCGCAATTCACCGTGCGGCCACCATCGGAAATTTCCATGCGCACGGTCGCCGGCAGGCCGATCACCCAGCCCGCCATCATCGCATCGAGAAACGGCATGCAGCGCTTCACGGTCAATCCGCTATCGGTCGACGAGACCTTGTCTTCCGTCACCGCGGGCAGCTTGCGAAACCATTCTGGCAATACTGTTTTCGCCCGGACCGGCGGCGTGATGACGCCTTCGTCTTCGGGGCGGCAGGTGAAGGTGATGCGGGGTGTGGGACGTTTCAGCAGCGAGAGCTTCATCGACTTTCTCCAGATCCTAATCTGCTCTGGAGAACGGATGCGGCGGGGTCTTATTCCCGGACCGCATCACTTTTTTTCGTTTCAGCGGCTGCGAAGTGCCTCGATATCGGCGATTTCTTCCTGGGGCGACAATGGCGCACCTGCGCCGATGCCAGAGAGGAAGGCATCCAGCGTATCCGTGGTCGAGGCCGGCACATAGCCTTCCGCCACCGGGTTGGTCAGAGCAAACCGCGTCTGCCAGCCCGCCGGCCCATGGCAGGCCACCGCCGTGGTCACGGCATCCGCCCCCTTGCGTTCGTATTCGCGGCAGAGATGCCCTTCGGCATCGCGAAAGCTCGCGATCATGTGCAGGCTTTCGGCTTCAGAGAGCGCGCGGTCCCCGCCCGAGGGCAGGGTTTCAAGCGCCTCATTCAGCGCCAGGTTCGCGCCATCAAGCGCGACGCCGGTCGATTGGCCGAGAAGAAAGCCACCGAGGCCCACGACGATCCCGACGAACGAGGCGGCAAGGGCCATGCCCCAGGGCGACGTGATCACCGATCCCGTGGACCGAGCGGCAGACGTTGATGACGCACGCGGCCTGAGCGGCACCACAGTCTCGGTCGTTTGCGGCTGGGCCGCCTGTGACGTGACGCCCTGCGTCTGCCGGGCGGTTGCGATCGCAGCGGCGAGTGAAGCCTGAAGTGCTGCCGGCACCGGCTCGTCGATCAGCGGCTTCATCGTCGCCGCGAGCTCATGTCTCGTGTCCATGAACACGGCGAGGCGCTCGGCAAGAGCCTCGTCCTCGGCGAGGGCCGCCTCGATCTCGCTCTCTTCGGCGGGAGCCAGTTCGCCATCGGCAAAGGCCATCAGCATTTCGTCGGAAATCGCGCGTGTCATGGAGTGTCCGCCTTTCTCATGGCGAAGAACGTCTGGCTTCGGGATTTATTCCCGTCAATTCGGAAA
>JAIXSF010000053.1 GCA_027484835.1 Rhizobiaceae bacterium
GTGCGTGTATCCGGCAAGCAGATGGAAATCGGTGAAACGTTCCGGCAGCGGATCGAGGATCGGATCCAGGATGCGGTTACCAAATACTTCGACGGAGGGTATTCCGGGCAAGTGGTCGTGTCGAAGTCGCAATCGCGCTTCGCGGCCGATTGCCTGGTGCATCTCGATACCGGCGCAAACCTGCATGCAGCAGGCGAGGCCAATGATCCGCAAGTGGCCTTCGACACCGCCTTCGAGCGCGTCGAGAAGCGCCTGCGCCGTTACAAGCGCAAGCTGAAGGATCATCACGCGGGAGAAGCACAGAACCCGTCGATCGAAGTGGCCTACACCGTCATGGACTCCGTGGACGAGGATCACGAGGAACTGCCGGAAGACTACGCGCCGACGATCGTTGCCGAAAGCACGAAAAAGCTTCGGACCATGTCGGTTGCATCGGCGGTCATGGCGCTCGACATGACCGACGAACCGGTTCTTCTGTTCAGAAGCCCGGGAAATGAACAATTGAATATCGTTTATCGTCGGAATGACGGTAATATCGGGTGGATCGATTCCGCCAACATCAAAGGCTAAGGGTCGATTCGGGCGATCGCCTTGCGCGGTCGCCCTTTCCTCGGCCCGAGGCATGAAGGACATTGATATGGCATTGGCAGATTTGCTGCAGCAGGATGCTGTCGTACCTACCCTCCGGGTGAACTCCAAGAAGCAGCTGCTTCAGGAACTTGCGGCCAAAGCCTCAAAGCTCACCGACATTCCGGAAAGAGAAATCTTCGACGTGATCCTGCAACGCGAGCGGCTGGGATCGACGGGGGTCGGCAACGGCATAGCCATTCCGCATGGCAAGCTCAACAAGATCAACAAGATCACCGGCATCTTCGCGCGGCTGGAAACCCCTGTGGATTTCGAAGCACTCGACGACCAGCCGGTTGATCTGGTGTTTCTGCTGCTGGCGCCGGAAGGTGCGGGAGCCGACCATCTGAAGGCGCTTTCGCGGATCGCCCGCGTGCTGCGCGATCATGATCTGGTGGCAAAGCTCCGGGCGACGGAATCGGCTTCTGCCATCTACACCTTCCTCAACGAGGAACAGGCGTCCAACGCGGCCTGACGATTTGTCAGCCCCGATATCTGCCCAACAAAAAAGCGCCCCGAGAGGCGCTTTTTTTCATTCACGGATGATCACGGACAATCACGCCTTGGCGGCGTCATCGCTGGCCGCGTCCGCCTTCGGGCCACCCTTGGCGACACCGACCATGGCCGGACGCAGCACGCGCTCGCCGATCGCATAGCCCGCCTGGACGACCTGGACGACCGTATTGTTCGGTACATTCGGGTTCGGAACCTCGAACATTGCCTGGTGGAAGTTGGGATCGAACTTCTGGCCTTCCGCCTCGATCTTGCGCACACCGTGGCGCTCCAGCGTTGCCAGCATGCCGCGCTCGGTCATTTCCACGCCCTCGATCAAGGCCGTCATCGTGGCATCGGCGGCGGCGCGGGCGTCGTCCGGCAAAGTCTCAATCGCACGGCGCAGGTTGTCGGAGACCGAGAGCATGTCACGGGCAAAGCCGGTGACGGCATAGGACTTGGCGTCCTTGATCTCGCGATCGGTGCGGCGGCGCAGATTGTCCATCTCAGCTGCAAGGCGCAGGAAGCGGTCACGCAGATCGGAATTCTCAGCCTTCAGCGCCTCGACGGGGTCAGCTTCCTGCGGGGCAGCAGCCTCGCCGTCACCGGCGACCTGCGCTTCGGCGGCCGCGGTTGCTTCTGCCTCGGTGGCTGCCGCGTCAGGTCCGTTCTTGTTGGTTTCTTCGGTCATGACGTTCTCCGGATAATGTCTCGTTTTCGAAGCACGGGGTTTCGAATGCGTGCCCGATATCAGGGTTTGACGTGAAAAAATCAAGGGTTGGCAGGGAAATTGCTCACCTGCCACCACGAGCGAGCTTTGCCATCAGCTGAGCGGTGTAGTCGACCATCGGCACGATGCGCGAATAGTTGAGGCGCGTGGGACCAATGACACCAACGGCGCCGACGATGCGGTCCTCGCCATCGCGATACGGAGCGACGATCAACGAGGAGCCCGAGAGCGAGAAAAGCTTGTTTTCCGAGCCGATGAAGATGCGCACGCCCGGACCGCTTTCTGCGAGATCGAGGATTTCGATCAGGCTTTCCTTGCGCTCCAGATCGTCGAAGAGAAGGCGCAGACGGTCGATATCTTCCGAGCCGGCCAGCCCTTCGAGCAGGTTGGCACGTCCGCGAACGATGAGCCGCGCCGGCTGCTTTTCCGCCACTTCCCCCGACCAGACCGCAAGGCCGCGCTCGACAAGATCCTGAGACAGCGTATCCAGTTCGAGCGTCACCTGGCTCTTCAGCGTCTCGATCTGTCCGCGCAGTTCGCGGAGCGTCTGGCCGGTGAGGTTGGCATTGAGAAAATTGGCCGCCTCGGTCAGCTGCGATGCCGTGACACCGGCCGGAAGCTCAATGATGCGGTTTTCGACCTGGTTATGCTCACCGACGAGAACAGCGAGCGCCTTGGTCGGCTCCAGGCGGATGAACTCGACGTGCTTCAGTACGGGATCGTTTTTCGACGAGATCACAAGGCCCGCGCCGCGCGACAGACCGGAGAGCATGCGGCTTGCCTCGGTGAGCATCGCCTCCATCGGCTGATCAGGCCCGGTCGGACGGATCTGTCTCTCGATCTCGTCACGCTCGCCTTCGGACAGATCTCCGACCTGCATGAAGGCGTCGACAAAGAAGCGAAGGCCGGCTTGGGTCGGCAGGCGTCCGGCACTGATATGCGGCGCATAGATCAGACCGAGGTCCTCGAGATCGCTCATGACATTGCGCACCGAGGCCGGCGACAGGGACATGGGCAGGAGACGCGAGAGATTGCGCGACCCGAGCGGATCGCCGGAGTCGAGATAGGTTTCGACGATACGCCGAAACACTTCTCTGGAACGCTCGTCCAGTGAAGCGGAAACGTCTGCGACGGTCGTCTTCATAGGTGCCATTGGCGGAGCGGACAGGATCTCAGAGGTTTCATGCTGGAAATATAGTCACGGCTCGCGGGATGACCAAGAGGTAAATCATCGCCACGGTCCCTCTCGGCGCTGCGGCATGGTTTTTCTTTGCAAATGCCTGTCGCCGACCGTAGAAGGCATCAACAACCCAGGAGATCGCAATGCGGCCATCAGGCAGAAAAACCGACCAAATGCGCAAGGTTTCGTTCGAGCGCAATTTTTCCAAGCATGCGGAAGGCTCCTGCCTGGTCAAGTTTGGCGACACGCATGTGCTGTGCACGGCGAGCCTGGAAGAAAAGACGCCACCGTGGCTGCGCAATTCCGGCAAGGGCTGGGTGACCGCCGAATACGGCATGCTGCCCCGTGCTACCGGCGACCGCATGAAGCGCGAGGCCTCTTCGGGCAAGCAGAGCGGCCGCACGCAGGAAATCCAGCGGCTGATCGGCCGGTCGCTGCGGGCGATCGTCGATCTCGAAGCGCTCGGCGAGCGGCAGATCTCGATCGACTGCGACGTCATCCAGGCGGATGGCGGCACACGCACGGCCGCGATCACCGGGGCCTGGATCGCGCTGCATGACTGCCTGAAGTGGATGGAAGCGCGCAACATGATCAAGGTCGAGAAGGTCCTGAAGGACCATATCGCTGCGGTCTCCTGCGGGATCTTCGCCAGCCAGCCGGTTATCGACCTCGACTATCTCGAAGACTCGGCTGCCGAAACCGACGCCAACTTCGTCATGACCGGCTCGGGCGGCATCGTGGAGATCCAGGGGACGGCCGAAGGCAAGCCTTTCAGCCAGGACGAGTTCCTGACGCTGCTCGGCCTTGCGCGCAACGGCATCGACGAACTGGTCGGGCTGCAGAAGCAGGCGATCGGCTAAGACGACCGACAGAGAGGCCCTCATGCGCAAACTCGACACCCGCACGATCGTTGTTGCCAGTCACAATGCCGGCAAAATTGCCGAGATCGCCGACCTGATCGGCCCCTTCGGCTTTTCCGCCAAGTCGGCCAAGGATCTGAACTTCGTCGAGCCTGACGAGACCGGCACGACTTTCGAGGAGAATGCCGCGATCAAGGCGCTCGCCTCGTCCAAGGCATCCGGCCTGCCTGCCCTCTCCGATGACAGCGGCCTCGTGATTGATGCACTCGACGGTGCGCCCGGCGTCTATACGGCGAATTGGGCCGAGCGCGAGGATGGCAGCCGCGACTTCGCCATGGCGATGGAGAAGGTGGAAAAGGCCCTTGCCGAGCGCGGCGCTACCGAGCCTTCGCAGCGGAGCTGCCGTTTCGTGAGCGTGCTCTGTCTCGCCTGGCCTGATGGCCATACCGAATTCTTCCGGGGCGAGGTCGAGGGCGTGGTTGCCTGGCCGCCGCGGGGCACAGCAGGTTTTGGTTATGACCCAATCTTCCAGCCTGAAGGACATGAGCGCACCTTCGGCGAGATGACGGCAGACGAGAAGCATGGCTGGAAGCCGGGGGATCCCGAAGCACTGTCCCACCGGGCACGAGCCTTCAAGCTCTTCGTCGAAACCTGCCTGGAGGCCTGAGGCTTTGACCGATCGGTCCTTCACGCTGCTTCCCGACACAGGAGAACCCGGGTTCGGGGTCTATGTGCACTGGCCATTCTGCGCGGCCAAATGCCCCTACTGTGACTTCAACAGCCATGTGCGGCACCAGCCGGTGGATCAGGCGCGCTTTGTGGCCGCCTTCCTTGCTGAACTGAAGGCCGTGCGCGCCCTTTCTGGTCCGAAGACCGTCACCAGCGTCTTCATGGGTGGCGGCACGCCGTCGCTGATGGACCCTGCAACGGTTGGGGCAATCCTCGACGGTATCGCTTCCACCTGGCACATGCCCGACGGCATCGAGATCACCATGGAGGCCAACCCCTCGAGCGTCGAGGCGACGCGCTTTCATGGCTACCGGGCCGCTGGCGTCAATCGAGTATCCCTCGGCGTGCAGGCCCTGAACGATCCGGACCTGCGCTTCCTCGGTCGCCTGCATGACGTGGCGGACGCGCTGAAAGCCATCAAGCTGGCGCGCGAGATCTTTCCGCGCATGTCCTTCGACCTGATCTATGCGCGGCCCAACCAGACGGTGGCAGCCTGGGAGCGTGAACTGAAGGAGGCGATCTCCTATGCCGTCGATCATCTGTCGCTCTATCAGCTGACGATCGAGGAAGGCACGGCATTCTACGGCCTGCACAAGGCCGGCAAGCTGATCGTGCCCGACGACGAGCATGCGGCGACGCTTTACGAAGCGACGCAAGAGATCACCGCCCGAGAGGGACTTCCGGCCTACGAGGTTTCCAACCACGCCCGTCCAGGCGCGGAGAGCCGGCATAACCTCACCTACTGGCGCTACGGCGATTATGCCGGTGTCGGGCCCGGCGCGCATGGGCGGCTGACGCAGGGGCGGACGAAGATCGCGACCGTTGCCGAACGCCATCCCGAGACCTGGCTTTCCGCTGTTGAGCAGAATGGCCATGGTATGATCGAGCGTGAAGAACTGGATCATGAGGCCCAGGCGGATGAACTGCTGCTGATGGGGCTGCGGCTGCGCGAAGGCGTCGACCTCGCTCGCTGGCAGCAGCTTTCCGGCCGGGACCCCGATCCGGAAAAGGAGCAGTTCCTGCTCGAACAGGGCTTTATCGAGCGGCTTGGCAATTCGCGGCTTCGCTGCACGCCGCCGGGGATGTTGATCCTCGACGCCGTCGTCGCCGATCTCGCCTGTTGAGGAGCCAGAGACGATGCCGGTCGATGCTGCCTTTTCCCGCTTCGACATGGCCCGTCTCTACGATGCCTTCAATCATCATGGCGAAGACGGGGACTTCTACGAGAATTTCGCCCAGTCCCCCAGCCGCGTGCTCGACATCGGATGCGGTACGGGATCGATGACGCTGCGTCTGGCGAAACGCGGACACATGGTGACCGGCGTCGATCCGGCAGACGGCATGCTTCAGATTGCGCGGATGAAGGACGGGCAAGGTCGGGTCGACTGGGTCCAGGCCCCGGCCAGCGAATTTTCGCTCCCTGATCGCTTCGATCTTGCCATCATGACAGGACACGTCTTCCAGGTCTTTCTCGATGATACAGAGACGCTTGCCGCTTTGCGCAACATTCACCGGCACCTGAAGCCAGGCGGCACGTTGATCCTCGAAAGCCGCAACCCGCGGGCCAGGGCATGGGAAGACTGGACAGAGGCGAAGACGCGCGAATGTCGGGTGGTCGACGGCGTCGGGCCGGTCGAGGTTTATTATCAGATCAAGGATGTCGAAGCCGAGCACGTGACCTTCGATGCGGTCTTTTCGATCGAAGCGACGGGCGAGACGCTGATCAGTGAGAGCCGGCTGAGGTTTGCAAAAGTCGAAACGATCCAGAGTCTGCTTGCAGCCGCCGGCTTCCACGAAGTGGAGCTGTTGGGCTGGTGGGATCGCACGCCCTATTCGGACACCAGCCCCGAGATCATCGCACTCGCGCGCGCCTGAACCTACAGGCGGATACGAAAAGGCCACCGCGAACCCGTTGGGATTGCAGTGGCCTCTATCGCTATGACGCTTCGCTTACTCGTTGATCAGACGGCGCAGCAGTTCGATCTCCTGGGACAGCTTCTGGTCGGCCGAGATCAGTTCTTCGATCTTGCGCACGGCATGCAGCACCGTCGTGTGGTCACGACCGCCGAAGCGCCGGCCGATTTCCGGGAAGGAACGCGGGGTCAGCGTCTTCGACAGATACATGGCGATCTGGCGCGGCTTGACGATAACCCGGGTGCGCCGGTTGGACACGAGCTCCTGGCGCGAGACGTTGTAGTGGCGGGCGACAACCCGCTGGATGTCCTCGATGCGGACGCGCTTCTGATCGCCGGCGCCGACGAGATGGGCCAGCAGTTCGTCAACGCGCTCGATCGACAGGTTCGGTTCGAAAGAGCGGCGGAAAAGCAGCTGGTTGAAGGCGCCTTCCAGGTCGCGACCGCTGCTGGTGATGTTGCGGGCAACATGTTCGAGGATCTCGGCCGGGATGTCGATCGACGGATCATCCTTGCGAGCGGCATCCAGACGCGACTTCATCATGTCGAGGCGCATGTCGTAGTCCGGCGCTTCCATCTCGATGGCAACACCACCCTGGAGACGCGAACGGACGCGCGGATCGAGCGATTCCAGCTCCCAAGGCGCACGGTCAGCGGCGACGACAACCTGCTTGGCGCTATCGAGCAGCATGTTCAGCAAGTGGCAGAATTCGTGCTGGATCATCTTCCCCTGCAGGAACTGCATGTCGTCGATGATCAGGAGGTCGATGTTGCGCAGCGAGTCCTTGAGCGTCAGGGCATCGTTGTCACGGATGGCGGTTGCAAAACGCCACATAAAGTATTCGGCCGTCAGATAAACGACGCGCGGCTGGCGCGGGCTCTGGATCGCCGCATTGGCGATGGCCTGCAACAGATGCGTCTTGCCGAGGCCGACGGAGGAATGGATGAAGAGCGGATTGAAGCGCACTGCGCCCGCACCGGCTTCCGCAATGGTCTTTGCGGCGGCGAGTGCCACGCGGTTCGATGCGCCTTCAACAAAGCCGTCGAATGTGTAGCGGCTATCCAGCGGCGAGCCGAAGAGCGGGCCAGCGGGCGTTGCACGCGACGAGGTCTGCGAGGCCTGAACAGTTGCGATCTGGCCGATGGTCTGTGGGCCGGACTTGCGTGTGTTCGACGGCTGGGCGCTTTCCAGACCGGCGGGTCGGTCCTCGACCGCCGGCACGCGGGTGCTGCGGCTTGCGGTCCGGACCATGATCTCGACCTTCAGGATCGAGGGATCCTCGGCCTGGAAGATCGCCGTAATCATGTCCAGATAACGGTTGTTGATCCACGACTTCAGGAAGGTCGTCGGGACTGTCAGGCGAACGACACTCTTGGATGCCGAGTGGAGCTTCAGGCGTGCGAACCAGCTCTGGTACACGTCGGCTCCGACCTGTGCCTTCAGTCTCTTACTGAAGCGGTCGAAGAGATCGTTATGCGTCATTTCGGCGTTCTCTCCTGCTCCTTCGGAGCATGCGGCGCCGAGCGCCGAATGTGCATTGTCCCCGTTCGCCAACGCACCGGCCGTCATAGAGTTCATATGCATTTTGCCGCCTTCCAAATTCATTCCAGGTGCCGGGCGTTTTTCTCGCCGTCCGACAGCCGCTTCATCTCTAATCGATCCGAACGGATCGACGGTCCCCAGGCATACCGGTCAGGCTTTAGCCAAAAGCCATTTCCGCTCCGTCGCCCCCTCCAGTCGACGGGTGCCCATACGAATGATCGGCGTCCTCGTAACACCGAACCTTCGTTCCTCTTCAGCGCCCCCAAGCTCTGACGAGGCACAAAATCGTCACCACGCGGAAACTGCCAAGTTTCCGATGCAACGCCGATTACTTTATGAGAAAACGGAATGGAAACACCCCGCCTCGGCAAAGGCGATCAATCTAATGGTTTTGTGGCCATTCAGATCGTCGTTTCGGGCCAGTCCCTCGCCCCTTGCTGAGAAACATTAAGGCAGGATCAAAAGCCAAGATCAACATGGATTTTTGGACGATGTCCGGCTTCGACCATTGACTCTTCGTACTTCATTTAGACGTCACATTCGGGCGAAAAAGAATCGCTTTTGAATCAAGGAGATTCCCAAACGGACACAAAAGGGGTGTCCCGCAAAGCGAAAAAATAAAAATTCTCTTGACTCGCAAGGCGGCCAACCTGCCCCAAGGTAAAGTGGCCCCGGACTCGGAGACCTCCTTCAAGCAATTGAATTTCAATGATTTTTTATGTCACCGGACTGACAAGATACTGGCCGGGAGAATAGTCTAAAACACCAATTTCCGTTAACGACCGAGCGAAACGACAAAAAGCCCGGCGCAACGCCAGGCTCTTCGAAAAATGTCATAAAGGTGTCTAAAATTAGACAGCCAGGGCCTTCACACGAGCGGCCAGGCGCGAGATCTTGCGCGATGCCGTGTTGGCGTGAACGACGCCCTTGGTGGCTGCGCGCTGGATCTCCGGCTGAGCTGCCTGGAGGGCGTCCTTGGCGACAGCTGCGTCACCCGAAGCGATGGCTTCTTCGACCTTGCGGATGAAACCACGGACCCGCGAACGGCGAGCCTTGTTGACTGCAGTGCGGCGAGCGATCTTGCGGGTCGCCTTCTTCGCCGAAGTTGTGTTGGCCATGGATGCCTCTCTTCGAATTCAAACCAAAGCCCACCATCGCCGCGTCGGGTCAGAGCGACCGCACCATTCAGCACTTGGGGAGCTGTTTCATGGAAAAGCCCAGCGGCTTTCCCAACCGTGGGCGGGCATATAGCGGGAAAGCGCGAATGCGTCAACGCGGATTCTGAAGATAACGCGCTCTCCCTCCTGCTTATCTGTTCTTGAAGGCCGGCTTCCGTTTTTCGACGAAGGCGGCCATGCCTTCCTTCTGGTCTTCGGTTGCAAACAGCGAGTGGAACAGCCGGCGTTCGAAGCGCAATCCTTCGCTCAAGGTCTGCTCGAATGCCCGGCTGACGGCTTCCTTGGCCATCAAGACCGCCGGCAGAGAGAAAGAGGCGATCTTGGCTGCAGCCTCGAGCGCCTCGTCGAGCAGACGGTCGGGCTCGACGATACGCGCCACCAGACCCGCGCTCTCGGCCTCGGTCGCATCCATCATGCGGCCGGTCAGGCAGAGGTCCATGGCCTTGGCCTTGCCCACCGCGCGGGTCAGGCGCTGCGAGCCGCCCATGCCGGGAATGATGCCGAGCGTGATTTCGGGCTGGCCGAATTTGGCGGTCTTCGAGGCGATGATGAAGTCGCACATCATGGCGAGCTCGCAGCCACCACCAAGTGCGAAGCCTGAGACGGCAGCGATGAAGGGCTTGCGGAAACCGGCAATCTCGTCCCAGCCGCCTATGAAATCGCCGGTGTAGGCATCGACGAAATCGAGCGATTGCATTTCCTTGATGTCGGCGCCGGCGGCGAAGGCCTTTTCGGAGCCCGTCAGCACGACCGCGCCGACGGTGGCGTCGGCCTGCAACTCGGCCAGCAGCTGGCGGAGTTCGCGCATCACGGTGGAATTCAGCGCGTTCAGCGCCTGCGGCCGGTTGAGCGTCACGAGCGCGACGCGGTCACGCCGTTCGATCAGCAGGGTTTCATAGGTCATGGCATCCTCCCTTGCGCGGCCCCGCGGGCCTTATTTCTGGCAGCGACGACAATAGAATGTCGAGCGGCCGGATTGAACTATCCTTTCGACGGTACCCCCGCAACCATCCGAGAGACAGGGCTCCCCCTCCCGATCATAGGTGCGGAAGGAATGCTGGAAGTAGCCCAGCGTACCATCGGCCTGAATATGGTCGCGCAGCGACGAGCCGCCGGCCTCGATCGCATCGGCGATCACGGCTCGGATCGATTGGGTGAGAAGCGCCAGTTCCGCCTTTGGCCTGCCCTTGGGCGTCACCAGCGTGGAGACCTTGCGAGTCGGTGACAGATGCGAACGCCAGAGCGCCTCGCAGACATAGATATTGCCAAGACCCGCGATGACCTTCTGGTCGAGCAGTGCGCCCTTCAGCGGCTGGCTGCGGCCGGCGAAACGGGTCGCGAGATAGTCGGCAGAAAGGATATTGCCAACCGGTTCCGGCCCGAGGTCCCGGAAGGCCGGATAGGTGTCGAGTTCTGACCGCGCCATCAGTTCCATGAAGCCGAACCGGCGCGGGTCATTATAGACAACACGAACCGGCCCCTCCGGACGCTCCAGATGAAAGACGACATGGTCGTGCTTTTCGTCCTTGCTGCGCTCGTGGTGAAAGACACCCGGGAGGTTTGCTTCTGCGTCTGCCTCGATGCGGAAGGAGCCGGACATGCCGAGATGAGCGATCAGCGTCAGGTCGTCTTCGAGATCGACGAGCAGATATTTCGCCCGACGCGACAACGAGAGAATACGCCGGCCCTCGACCCTTGCGGCAAAATCGCGCGGCAGAGGGAAGCGCAGATCGGGGCGGCGGAGCTCCAGACGCTGCAATCTCGCCCCTTCCATGGCGGGCGCCAGGCCGCGTCGGACTGTCTCAACCTCTGGCAATTCCGGCATTTTTGCCCATCTTTCTGTTTGAACCGCTTCTTTAAAGGTCTATAGACCAGCGAAGCCAAGGCTTCCCCTGCGCAGATAGCGCGAGACAAGCCTTTTCGCTATGGTCTGCCGACCGTTCCGATATGTGGAGTGAACCGATGACTGCAAGCCGGATTTCCGCCGATGGCGGCATGGAAACCTCATACGGGTTCCGCCAGGTCGACGAGCAGGAAAAGCAGGGCCTCGTCAACGACGTCTTCCACAAGGTCGCGAAGCGCTACGACATCATGAACGACGTGATGTCGGCCGGTCTGCACCGCATCTGGAAGGATGCGATGGTGGCAGCGCTCAATCCGCGTAAGGATTCCAACTATAAGGTACTGGATGTTGCCGGCGGCACCGGCGACATCGCGTTCCGCATCGTCGAGGCCTCTAACCGCATGGCGCATGCCACCGTGCTCGACATCAACGGTTCGATGCTCAGCGTCGGCGCCGAGCGGGCGGAAAAGAAGGGGCTCTCCCCGAACCTCACATTCGTCGAGGCGAATGCCGAAAGCCTGCCCTTCGACGACAGCACGTTTGATGCTTATACGATCGCGTTCGGCATCCGCAACGTGCCGCATATCGACGTCGCGCTGTCGGAAGCCTTCCGGGTTCTGAAGCGTGGCGGACGGCTTTTGGTCCTTGAGTTCTCCGAGGTGGAGATGCCGTTGCTCGACAAGGTCTATGATGCCTGGTCGTTCAATGCGATCCCGCGTTTCGGCAAGATGA
>JAIXSF010000078.1 GCA_027484835.1 Rhizobiaceae bacterium
GATGCCGAGCGTGGCGAGCCAGATGTGCCAGTTGACCATGCGCATCGAGTAGAGGCGATCGCGGTTCCAGAGCTTCGGTGTCAGGTAGTAGATCGCGCCGAAGGAGATCATGCCGACCCAGCCGAGTGCGCCCGAGTGAACGTGACCGATGGTCCATTCGGTATAGTGGCTGAGCGAGTTGACGGCCTTGATCGACATCATCGGGCCTTCGAAGGTCGACATGCCGTAGAAGGCGATGGCAATCACCATCATGCGGATGATCGGGTCGGTGCGGATCTTGTCCCAGGCGCCAGACAGCGTCATCAGACCGTTGATCATGCCACCCCAGGACGGCATCCAGAGCATGACCGAGAACACCATGCCGAGCGTCTGCGCCCAGTCGGGCAGAGCCGTATAATGCAGGTGGTGCGGGCCGGCCCAGATATACATGAAGATCAGGGCCCAGAAGTGGATGATCGACAGGCGGTAGGAATAGACAGGACGGCCGGCCTGTTTCGGCACGAAGTAGTACATCATGCCGAGGAAGCCCGCGGTCAGGAAGAAGCCGACGGCGTTGTGTCCGTACCACCATTGGGTCAGCGCATCCTGGACACCGGCAAAGGCCGAGTAGCTCTTGACGCCGAGGAAGGAGACCGGGATCGCGAGGTTGTTGACGATGTGGAGCATCGCGATCGTGATGATGAAGGACAGGTAGAACCAGTTGGCCACATAGATGTGGCTCTCCTTGCGGGTCATCACCGTGCCCATGAAGGTGATGAGATAGGCGACCCAAACGACGGTCAGCCAGAGGTCAACATACCATTCCGGCTCGGCATATTCCTTGCCCTGGGTGATGCCCAGGAGATAGCCGGTGGCGGCCATGATGATGAAGAACTGGTAGCCCCAGAAGACGAACCAGCCGAGATTGCCGCCGAAGAGGCGCTGGCGCGAGGTCCGCTGGACCACATAGAAGGAGGTCGCGATCAGCGCGTTGCCACCGAAGGCGAAGATGACAGCCGATGTGTGCAGCGGACGCAGGCGTCCGAAGTTCAGCCAGGGCTCGATGTTGAGATCGGGATAGGCGAGCTGCAGGGCAACAACCACGCCGACCAGGAAGCCGACGACACCCCAGAACACGGTGGCAATGACACCGTAGCGGACGACCTCGTCGAAATATTCCGATTGCGGCGCCTTGGCCTTGAGAGTGGAGGAGGACGCCGTGGTGGGTGCGAACTGCATCCGGCGCAGCATGACGATCGTGCCGGCGGTGAGCACGAAGAAGGCAACCCACATATGGGCTGCAAAGAGGCTGTCCTGGGTGAAGGCCACCCCGAGCAGCGCGGCGAAGGCGAGCACCGCCATCACCAGTGTCTCTAACGTATAGTTCATTGTTGGAATCCCCCAACGCTTGCTGATTTCATCGCGGGGGCCTCGTCCAACCTGGAGAATCCTCTCGCGTCGAATGCACCAATCGCACCCGGGGAACCAATCCACCTTGATCCAGGTCAATGCGATCGCCGGCAAAATTGGCGAGGCTCAGATCAGCAATCGGGGATGGCGATACCGCGGGCACCAAGGCTTGAGATCGTCGGGTAGAGAGCCCGTTGCGCGTGTCTTGGGGAACTGGGGTGCCAAGCGGCTGAGACCCCGTCGGAGAAAACGGACATGCTGACGAATACGCTGAATGGCAAGACGGACAGGAGCGCGAACCGCACCGGCAATCGCCTGCTCGACGCAGACAAGCGCGACCTTGCCTGGCTCGACCGAGCGCATACCGAACAACTCGCACTCTGCCGGGAACTCGAGGAAATCGCCGATTCCCTGCCGGCCAGCATCAACCGACAGAAATGTATCTATGCGGCGAAGGCGCTCGGGCCCCTCATCAAGGGCATCCATCACTACGAGGAAACGGTGCTCTTCCCGCAGCTGCAGTCCAATCCGGATGCGACCGAGGCGCTTGGCCCCACGCTCGAGCGGCTGAAATTCGAGCACTGCGAGGACGAGTGTTTCGCCGAGGAGCTGACCGATGCGCTTTTGAAGCTCGGATCAGGGGAGCAGGTCAACATGGAGGCTGTCGGCTATATGCTGCGCGGCTTCTTTGAAGGGATCCGGCGCCACATCGCCTTCGAACGGGAGCACCTGCTGCAGGGTGTCACCGACGAAGAGCTCGCCGGCGAAGCCAACTAGGCACAGCACATTCCGATCGTTCGGCGGATCAAGACCTCAGGCAGCGACGGTCCCGAAGGCGGCTTCCGTCTCGCCCAGCGTCAGAATGGCACCGCTGATGCTGCCGTCACCCGCCTTGAGCGGGCTGAAACGGCCCTGCACCATGTTCGGTGCCGGATCGCCCGAGAGCGTGGCGACGAACGAACCAGAGCCCCCTGCAAAAGCCTTGTCCAGCGCATCCTGAAGCCAGCCTTGACCGGCAGGCGCGAGACCGAAATCGAAGATGCTGCGGCCGATGAGTTCGATCTGCCGCATGCCGAGCATCGCCGCCATCGCCGTGTTGGCGAAGAGATAGCGATAGTCACAGGTCACCACGGCAACCCGCTCCGGCAGATTGTTGAGAATGGCTTCGTTCAGCTGTTCGTCGTCTCCGTCGCCCTGCCCCCGGTTCTCGGCCATGTTCGGACGCGGTGCATCCTGCGTCCGCTTCGGACCGAAGTAACGCTCGACGAGCAGCGACAACATGGAGGCATGACGCAGTACGCAGGACCGGTCATCCGCATCTTCGCGCAGGAACTTCGTCAGAAGTCGCATCTGCAGATAGACGTCGTCGATATCGGTCGCACGGTAGCTGATAAGGGCGGAAAGAAGCGGATCGATTTCCCGGTCGAGAACCCGGACGAGCTGGTCGTTGCCGCTGCGGATGGCCTGCTGCAACTGGAGATTCTTCAACGAAACCGCTTCGAACATTGCGCGCAGATTCGAATCACGGAATTCGCCAAATGACATTCCCAACCTCACCCATCGGCTGTGACAAAAGATCTAAGTAAGTCACATTCACCTCGGCGTGCCTAACATGAGGTTGCGTCACCTTCAATTGCAACACGCATCCGGCTGCAGCGCAGCCCAAAAAATATCGAGCCGACCAACGAAATTGACGATGAGAAATCAGGTTGCGAAACGCAGCAAGCCGACGTCCGACGAATCAGACGCTGAGAACAGTCGTTTTGGGGAAAATTCAGATGCTGCGCTTGATGTCCCAGCGGTCGTGATACCAGAGCCACTGCTCCGGATGATCCCGCACCCAGGACTCGACCTTGTCATTCAGCAACTGTGCTGTCGCATTGACGTCGATCTGGCCACGGTCGTTGCGCGGCAGCGTGACCTTCGGCTCGATCTCCAGGCGGAAACGGTTTCCCGGAAGACGGATGCAGCGGGCCGGATAGACCTCGCAATCGAATTGCCGTGCAAGCTTGGCGAGCAGCGGGTTGGTGCGCACGGGATTGCCGAAAAACTGTGTTTCGACACCTTTCCAGAACTTCTGGTCGACGAGAACGCCAACGCCGCCGCCTTGCTCCAGCTGGCGGGCAAGCGCGAAGGACGAACCAGCATGGGACGGGACCAGATTGCCCATCCGCTTGCGGCGGAACTCGAAGACCTTCTCGGCGATATAGGGATTGTTCGGCGGCCGGAAGAGCACCGTAACGAACAGCCCGAAAGCCGCGCCTGCGACCGGCAACAGCTCAAAATTGGCGGTATGACCGGTAAAGACGATGAACGGCCGCGGATTGTCGCGCAGGTCGAGGAACTGCTCGACGCCCGACACCTCCACCCTGCCCTCGCCCGGCTTTACCGGATCGAAATCGAACAGACGGTCGAGGAAGACATATTCGGCCGCAAGCCGGCCCATATGGCCCCAGCTCGCCAGCGCGATTTCTTCTCGCTCGGCCTCCGACTTCTCGGGGAAAGCGTTGCGCAGGTTCACCTGCATGAGCCGATGCCGCTTTGTCTTCGGACCGGCCCAGCGCATCAGACGGTCGGCAAAGTTGATGGCGGCATCCGCCGGCAGGATCTTCAGGGCCGTCAGGAAGCCGAAGGCCGCCTGGGCGACGGACCACTGATAGAACTTGCGCAGCGCCAGAACGATGCGGGTGACGAGCATCCGCACGCGGTCAGTCCATCTTCAGGATGATCTTGCCGAAGACCTGGCGGCCTTCCATGCGGGAAAGTGCCTTGTCGATATCGTCGAAGGACACCTGCGTGTCGATGACCGGATGCACGATGCCGCGCGCCATCTTCTGCATGGCATTGGCCATGTTTTCCATGCGGCAGCCGAACGAGCCGAACAGCTTGAGCTGCTGCTGGAAGAGCATCATCAGGTTCATGTCGGTGGACACGCCGGAAGTCGAACCGCAGGTGACGAGACGGCCACCGCGCTTCAGGCAGAGCATTGAGCCAGCCCAGGTATCCTTGCCGACATGTTCGAAGACGACGTCGACGCCCTTCTTCTTGGTGAGCTTGCGCACGACACCTTCGAAGCGGTCGGTGCGGTAGTTGATGACGTGATCGGCACCCAGCGCCTTGGCCGGCTCGATCTTGTCGTCGGAACCGACGGTGGTGATCACGGTGCAGCCGATCTTCTTGGCGAGCTGGATGGCCGCCGTACCGATGCCCGAACCGCCGGCATGCACGAGAATGGTTTCGCCCGGCTCAAGCTTGGCATTGTCGAAGAGCATGTGCTCGACGGTGCCGAAGGTCACCG
Source organism: Rhizobiaceae bacterium (assembly GCA_027484835.1). GTDB lineage: Bacteria > Pseudomonadota > Alphaproteobacteria > Rhizobiales > Rhizobiaceae > Allorhizobium. The sequence continues at coordinate 4,688 of JAIXSF010000078.1, forward strand.
GAGCGAGAGCGGCACCGACTGCATCGACGCCCGGAGGGGCAGGCACCAGCAGACGCGCCGGCAGGTTGATCTTTTCCTGCGCGAAACCGTCGAGATGGAAGCCATGTACGCCAGAGACGTTTTCGCAGAGATTGTCACGGCCTTCACGGCAGGGCTTGCAGAGACCGCAGGTGCGCGCACCGTAGACGGCAGCCAGCTGACCCGGCAGGATATTGCCGACGCCGGGACCGATCGCCTCGACCACACCGGAGGCTTCCGCACCGATGACGAGCGGCATCTTGCGCTTGGCAAATGCCATGCCGCGCCAGCCCCAGACGTCGATGTGATTAAGCGCGACGGCCTTGACACGCAGCGTCACCTCACCCGGACCCGGTGCATCCGGCTCGGGCAGGTCGACGATTTCAAGCTTGCGGTCTTCGACGAGTTGCAATGCGCGCATGACATATTTCCTTCAGGGCCTGGGGGCGGATGAGGCGTCGTCACGCTCTCATCGTCATGCCCGGGTTTGTCCCGAGCACCAGCCGACCTTCGTTGTTCTTGCGAGGTTCGCGGATCCTCGGCGGAAAGCCGAGGATGACGTCTCGAATTGTTGGCGCAGGCCTTAGACCGGTTCCCGCGTCATGACAAGGCTGGCGTTCTGACCGCCGAAACCGAAGGAGTTGGAGAGAACCGCCGAAACCGAGGCCTCCCGCTTCACGTTCGGCACCACATCAAGCACGATCGAGGGATCGGGATTGGTGTGGTTGATGGTCGGCGGCAGCGTGCCGGTGAGCATGGTCTGGATCGAGAACACCGCTTCGACTGCACCGGCGGCCGTCAATGTGTGACCGATCATGGACTTGTTCGACGAGGCAGGAATCGCGTCCTTCAGCCGGTCACCGAAGACCGACAGCATGGCGCCATATTCCATCTTGTCGTTTTCGGGCGTCGAAGTGCCATGGGCATTGATGTAGCCGATGGCCTCTTCCGACAAACCGGCATCCGCAAGCGCTGCCTTGATGGTTGCGATCGCGGGACCGCCATCCGGCGAGGAGCGCGTCCGGTGGAAATGGTCGGCCTTTTCGCCGCAGCCCTTGATGATGCCGAGCACCTTGGCGCCACGGGCAACCGCTGCTTCGAGCGATTCCAGCACCAGGGTTGCCGCTCCTTCGGCGATGACGAAACCATCGCGTTCCTTGCTGAACGGCTTCGACGCCTTTTCCGGAGGATCGTTCTGGGTCGAAAGCGCCGAGAGCAGCGAGAAGCGGATGACCGCCTCCGGGCTGATCGAGCCGTCGGTCGCAACCGTCAACGCACGCTCCGTGCGACCCTGGCGGATCGCCTCGACGCCGAGTTGGATGGCGGTGGCACCGGACGCGCATGCCGTCGACAGCGTCACGGGCAGACCGCGCGTGCCGAACTTGTCGGACAGACGCTCGGAGATCGAACCGAACTGCACGGCCTCGAGGAAGACCGGATCCGGCTTTTCGCGCATCGCAGCCAGGAAGCGGTCATAGGCATCGCCCGGCTGGGTCGAGGCCGGAGCCCGTTCGGCAAGCGCAAAGCGGTCGTGCCATTCCGGCTCGACCGGCGGGGCCGCGAGGAAGAGCGGACCGTTGAAATCGCCATTGATGCCGGCCTGAGCGAGTGCCTCGATGGTCGTCTCGCGGGCCAGCGCATAGGAACGCTCGACGGCATTGTTGGCGGGCACGGCGATGAAATCGACCGTGCCACCGATGCGGGTCGACATGCCCTCGGTGTCGAAGCGCTTGATGTAGTGGATGCCGGACTTGCCCGAGGTCAGCTTCGACCAGTTGTCGGAAAGCCCCTGGCCGAGCGAGGTGATGACACCCATGCCGGTGACGGCGATGATCGGGCGGCCGAGATGATCCTTGAAACGGCTGTCGGTCATGGATCTATCCTCCTCACGCATTCGCCGAGAGCACGGCAAGGCCTTCGCCCCGCACATAGCCGACGGTGGAGATGATGGCATGTTTGGCCGGACCGGCCTGGGCGGCTTCGCTGGCCGGATCGAAAGCCGGCACTGAGGCACCGGCATCGATCGCAAGGGCGGCAAGCGCCAGACCCGCCGGGAACTGTGCCTCGACCGAGTGACCGATCGAGCCGGCATAGCCGCGCACCGGCATGCCGGCGAAACGTTCCGCAAGGTGAGCCTTCTCACGTTGCGTGAGTTCGGCCAGACCCGATGCGCCCGAGAAGACAACGGTGTCGCCAGCAGACAGGGACGCGGCTTCAGGAACCATACGAGCCAGGCGCGCCTCGAGCTTGCCCTCGTCGCGATTGCCGCGATCGCCTTCGACGGCATCGAGCACGGCGTAGATATGCGCGCCACGCGCCTCGGCATGTTCGCGGGATTCGAGCACCAGGAAGGCGCCGACCGTGCCGAGGATCATGCCACCGCCAGAGGAACCGTCGCGCGACCAGAGCGGCTGCCAGGGACCGGTCTGATGGGCGCGGATGCCCTCGACCAGCAGCAGGATATCAGGGCGTTCGGACACGAAGGCGCCACCGACGAGGGTGTGCGTCGACTGGCCGGCCTTGATACGGGCAAAGGCGGTCTCGATGGCAGAGATGCCGGCAGCCTCTTCGCCCATGAAGGTGCGCGAGGACCCGGTGACCTTGTGGACGATCGAGATATTGCCGGCGAGCAGGTTGGAAAGCTGCGCCAGGAAGAGTGTCGGACGAAGCTCGGTCTTGAGCTTCTCGATCAGGAATTTTTCGCGGTCGTTGCGCTTCAGAGCCTCGTCGACGATCAGGCTGTCGACGGCGATGTCACGCTCGCCACCGCCGGCAGCGACGATCAGGTCCATGGTCCCGCAGGCGTCCGCATCGTCCTTCATGCCGGCATCGTCCAGTGCTAGGCCGGCTGCAAAGACGCCCAGGCGCTGCCAGTTTTCCATCTGGCGCTGGTCGCCACGCTTGGCGATCTGCTGCGACCAGTCGATTTCCGGAAGCTTGTGCACGACGTAGGGCGCGAACTTCTCGGTCTCCAGGACCGGTTCCGGCGCCGTCTTGGCCGAGAGCAGCGCGACATGCGCGTCCTTGCCGGTGCCGTGGCAGGTGACGATCCCCACACCGGTGATCACCACATCATTCGGTTTCTTGACCATATGCAATCCTCTCGCCGGCAGGCTGGCCAGCGTAAAATGCGGGTTTTCCCGAATAAGGCCCCAAGGTCAATAGGAGATTGCGCGCTTGCGGCC
>JAIXSF010000414.1 GCA_027484835.1 Rhizobiaceae bacterium
GTCGCGCCTGGCCTTCTATGCCCTGCCGGCGATCCCGCTCGCGGCCATTGCGCCGCCCCTCTACATCGTGGTGCCGACCTTCTACGCCGATCACTTCGCGCTGTCCTTGGCGACCATCGGCAAGCTTCTGCTTGGCATCCGCCTGATCGATGCGATCACCGATCCGCTGTTCGGGTGGCTATCGGACCGCGTCCGGTCGCGCTTCGGCCGGCGCCGCTTCTTCTTCGTCATCTCGACGCCGCTCACGGCACTTGCCGCCTTCATGCTCTTCTGGCCGCCGCAGGACGCCGGCGTTGGCTACCTAGCATTCTGGGGCGTAACCCTCTCGATCGGCGCCACGTGGTCGCTTCTGCCTTACACCGCTTGGGGTGCCGAACTGGCAACCGGCTATCAGGCCCGGGTCCAGCTGTCTGCCTGGCGAGAAGGCGCAACGCTGATCGGCTCTCTGATCGCCATCACGCTGCCGTTTGTTGGCGGCCTTGATACGGCTGTTGGCTTCCATGGTCTGGCCTGGATTGCGGTTTTCATTGCCATCGCGCTTCCTCTGGCAGGTCTTTTGGCCGTCTGGGCGGTACCGGAGCCTACAGACCTGTCCCTGCGGAAACTCTCGTTGCGCGAAGGATTCCAGCACCTACGCGCCAACGGTCCTTTCCTGCGACTCGCATCTGCCTTTTTGTTGAACAGCTTCGCCAACGCGGTACCGGCATCGCTTTTCATCTATTTCGTCGGCCAGCGGCTTGAGGCGCCGGCGCTGCAAGGTCCTTTGCTGTTCACTTACTTCCTCTGCGCAATCGCCGGCGTGCCGCTCGCGGTCGCCACAGCAAAGCGCCTTGGCAAGCACCGGGCCTGGTGCTTCGCGATGATCCTGGCCTGCGCCGTCTTCTCGGTCGCCGGCTTCCTGGGGGAGGGCGATGTCATTGCCTTCACGATCGTCTGCATCGTCACCGGCCTGCTGCTCGGCTTCGATCTGACGCTTCCGCCGGCCATCCAGGCCGATGTCATCGACAACGACACCGTCTCCTCAGGCGAACAGCGCTCGGGCCTCTACTTCGCCGCCTGGAGCTTCATCACCAAGCTTGCCGTCGCGCTATCCGCCGGTGTCGTCTTCCCGTTGCTCGACCTTGCCGGATTCATCGGCGATCAGACCGCCACTCAGTCCCCCCAGGCGCTGACCGCTCTGACCGCGCTCTATGCATTCCTGCCGATCCTGCCCAAACTCGCAGCCATCGCGCTGATGTGGAACTTCTCGCTCGACGAGGCAGCACACCGCAAACTACGTGAGAGCCTGGTGAAGTGAAACCGACGGACCGCCGCTGACGCCAAGGTTTTTTTAACCGCTAAACCAGAACTGGCACTCGCAATTGCATCAATCGCGCTGACTTTCCTCGCTGCTTTACCGGTTTGTCATCTCTACGTCGTTTTATGATCCGAAATGGGAACGGATTTCGACCTGAGAAGCAATCACGGTCAGTATAGGTGTTGAATGCGCATAGTGATGATCGGTTCGGGTTACGTCGGCCTCGTGTCGGGAGCCTGCCTTGCGGATTTCGGCCATGAGGTGATCTGCGTCGACAAGTCGACGGACAAGATCGAAGCCTTGGAGCGTGGCGAGGTGCCGATCTTCGAGCCGGGCCTTGAGGCGATCATCGCGCACAACCGCGGAGCAGGACGCCTGAGCTTCTCGATGGACTTGGCAGGACCCGTCGGCAATGCCGATGTCGTCTTCATCGCCGTCGGCACGCCCTCGCGACGCGGTGACGGTCATGCCGACCTCTCTTACGTCTATGCGGCAGCCCGCGAGATCGCCGCTGCCGTCAAAGGCTTCACCGTGGTCGTGACCAAGTCCACGGTCCCCGTCGGCACCGGTGACGAGATCGAGCGCATCTTCCGTGAAGAATTCCCCGAGAAGGACATTGCCGTCGTCTCGAACCCCGAATTCCTCCGCGAGGGGGCTGCCATCTCCGACTTCAAGCGCCCGGACCGTATCGTCATCGGCACGGGCGACGAACGCGCCACCGAACTGATGCGCGAGGTCTATCGCCCGCTTTATCTGAACGAGGCGCCGCTCTACTTCTGCGAACGGCGGACGTCCGAGCTGATCAAATATGCGGCCAACGCCTTCCTCGCCATGAAGATCACCTTCATCAACGAGATCGCCGACCTCTGCGAGAGCATCGGCGCAGACGTCCAGAAGGTTGCCAAGGGCATCGGCATGGACAAGCGCATCGGCGACAAGTTCCTGCATGCAGGCCCCGGTTATGGAGGCTCCTGCTTCCCGAAGGACACGCTGGCCCTGGTCAAGACCGCCCAGGACTACGACAGTCCGCTCCGCCTGATCGAGACCACCGTTCTGGTCAACGACAACCGCAAGCGCGCCATGGGCCGTAAGGTGATCGCCGCCTGCGAGGGTAACGTTCGCGGCAAGAAGATTGCCCTGCTCGGGCTGACCTTCAAGCCGAACACCGACGATATGCGCGATGCGCCCGCCATCACCATCGTCCAGGCGCTGCTGGATGGCGGCGCCGACGTGCACGTCTTCGACCCGGAAGGCATGGAGGCCGCCAAGACAGTGCTTGGACCGGTCAGTTACGGCAAGAACCCTTACGAGATCGCAGCCGGCGCCGAGGCCCTCGTGGTCGTCACCGAATGGGATGAGTTCCGCGCCCTCGATTTCCGCCGTCTGAAGCAGGAGATGAAGTCGCCTGTGATCGTCGACCTGCGCAACATCTACAAGCCCGACGAAATGGCGAAGTATGGCTTCAGCCACTTTGCGGTCGGTAAGCGCAAGGCGAAGATCTGAGCATGCATTACTTCATCACCGGTACCGCCGGGGTCATCGGCTTCCACCTTGCCCGCCGCCTGCTCGCCGACGGGCACGAGGTGACCGGCTTCGACGGCATGACGCCTTATTACAACGTCAAGCTCAAGCAGATGCGCCATGCAGCCCTTGCGCAGTATCCGGCGTTCAGGCCCGTGATCGCCATGCTTGAGGATCGGTCTGCCGTCGAAGAGGCGATGGCCACCGCGAAACCCGACGTGGTCATCCACCTCGCAGCCCAGGCGGGCGTGCGTTACAGCCTGGAAAACCCGCAGTCCTATCTGACGTCGAATGTGACTGGCTCCTACAACATCATCGAGCTCTCGGAGCGCCATAAGGTCAAGCACCTGATGCTGGCCTCGACCTCCTCGATCTACGGCGCCAACCCGACGGTCCCCTTCCGTGAAACGGACCGCGCCGACGAGCCGCTCACCATCTACGCGGCGACCAAGAAGTCGATGGAGCTTATGGCCCATGCCCATGCCCATCTCTACAAGACGCCGACAACGGCCTTCCGCTTCTTCACCGTCTATGGTCCGTGGGGCCGGCCGGACATGGCGCTCTTCAAGTTCGTCGATCTGATGCTGAACGACCAGCCGATCGAGATCTACGGTGAAGGCAAGATGAGCCGTGACTTCACCTATATCGACGATCTCGTCGAGGCGATCGTCAGGATCTCGCATGTGATCCCCGACGAATCGAATCGCGTCGCCGACGAGGGCATCGAGACGCTCTCCCGCCAGGCACCGTTCCGCCTCGTCAACATCGGCGGTGGCCAGCCGGAAAACCTGATGGACTTCGTCGAAATGGTGGAAAAGGCACTCGGCCAGCCGGCAATCCGCCACATGCTGCCGATGCAGAAGGGCGACGTGCCGCGCACCTATGCAGCGCCGGATCTCCTGCAGGCGCTCACCGGCTACACGCCGACCACGAAGCTGGAAGACGGCGTGAAGGCCTTCGTCGAATGGTATCTCGAGGCCCGCAAGGAATTGCAGGGCTGATCCAGACACGTGCGATGCCAGCTTGACTTTCCTCACCGTTCCCCGCTGTTCTGGCGCCGGACGGTTAGGCGGCGGATGCCGATGAAGCGAGTGTGGGCATGGACGAGGCGAACGGCGCGGACACAGACAACGTCAAGGGCGAGGGGCCTCGCGCCCGCGGCTCGGGGACCGAATCGGTCTATAAGGCGCTCCGCCACGAAATCCTGACCATGGAGCGCGCGCCTGGCAGCCCGCTCGACGAGACAAGACTTTCCGAACACTTCGGCATGTCCCGCACCCCGATCCGCGAGGCGCTGCTCCGCCTGACGTCCGACGGGTTGGTCACAAGCCTGCCGAACCGCAACACCATCGTCGCCGTCATCGATTTTTCCAGTCTGCCCACCTATTTCGAGGCGCTCTGCCTGATGTACCGCGTAACGACGCGCGGGGCCGCCCAGCGCTCAGGCGACGTCTGGATGGCCGAGATCGTCAGGCACCAGGAAGCCTTCGCACAGGCGGTCGAGGCCCAGGATGCGTTCGCCATGATCGAGGCGAACAGGGAGTTTCATGTCGCGATCGCCGAAAGGGCCGGCAATCCATATTACACGGCCTTCTTCGCCCGGTTGCTCGACGAGGGCCGCCGGATCCTGAGGCTCTATTACTCCACCTTCGATGACCGCCTGCCGCGCCGCTATGTCGAGGAGCACGAGAAGATCATCGAGGCGATCCGTTCCGGCGATGTGGAAGGGGCAGACAGGCTGTCGATTGCCCATGCCGACCAGATCGTCCGCCAGATCCAGGACTATGTCGCTCGCAACATCATCGCTGCGGCCGAACTGCCGAACCTCTGAAGCCGCACATCAACCGTTTCAGCAGTCCCTGAAACACGCCTCTTGTTTTTGTCGACAAACTGTATACTATGAATTCACCTCATCAACAGGAGCTTCCCATGACCACCGGCTGGCACGGCGTTTTCCCCGCCGCAACGACTCAATTCCATGCAGATTTCTCGGTCGACATCGACGCCACGCAGCGCGTGCTGGACGCCCTCGTCAACGACGGTGTCAACGGCCTGATCGTCATGGGCACCTGCGGCGAGAACAACTCGCTCGATCCGGAAGAGAAGCGCACGATCCTGAAGGCTGCCGTCGAGGTGGTGAATGGCCGCGTGCCGATCGTCACCGGCGTGTCGGAATTCGACACCCGCCGCGCCGCCGCCTACGCCCGCGATGCGGAAAAGATCGGGGCCGACGGACTGATGCTGCTGCCCGCGATGGTCTATGTGCCGAAGCCCCATGAACTGGTCGCCCATTTCAAGACGGTCGCCGAAGCAACCGGCCTGCCGATCATGCTCTACAACAACCCGCCGGCTTACCGCGTCAACATCGGTGCGGAAGTGCTGGAAGCGCTCGACGGCGTGAAGAACATCAAGGCCGTCAAGGAAAGCGCGCCCGACCCGCGCCGCTTCACTGACTTGATCAACGCGTTTGGCGACCGCTACGACATCTTCGCCGGTCTCGACGACGTGGCGCTCGAAGGCCTGATGCTCGGCGCCAAGGGCTGGGTCTCCGGGCTCACCAGTGCCTTCCCGGCCGAATCGGTCGCACTCGTCGCCGCTGCCGACCGTGGCGACTGGATGGAAGCCCGCCGCATCTACCGTTGGTTCATGCCGCTCCTCCACCTCGATGCTGAGCACGACCTCGTTCAGTCGATCAAGCTCGCCGAACAGATCATGGGCCGCGGCTCCGAGCGCGTTCGCATGCCGCGCATGCCGCTTGAGGGCGCCCGTCGCGCAGAAGTCACCGCGATGGTCGAAAAGGCCGCCGCCACACGCCCGGTCGGGGCCAAGTAAGTCACCTTACCGCTTTGTCGATCGGAAGCCCGTAGTCTTCGTGAACTGCCCCCGGAAGTTGGATATCCAATCTCGGAGGCCGCTCGAAGGTTGCGGGCTTTCTGCGTGAAAACCTCTTTATTCACGCCTCGTTGACGTTTCACTCACGCTCACGTGACTTTTTCAGGGGCGATTGGCCCGACAGTCGACCATTCTCATTGATTCTTAACGGACCTCCTGCGAATTCGAGGCTTTCTGAATTCATCGATGGTCCAAGATATGACAAAGAAGACAAGTGCAACGTGGCGCGCGCGCCTGCGCTACGAGTTCGACAAGAGCATGGCCGGCGGCGCAATCGCCCTCATCGGCTGGCTGGCCCTCATTTCCCTGGTGGTGATCTCGCTCGCGGGCGCCTTCCTTGCGGTCACCGGGATCGCTCCGGAGGGCGGTGAACCGGTCAGCTTCATCGAAGGCACCTGGGAATCCCTGATGCGCACCTTCGATGCCGGTACCATGGGCGGCGACCAGGGCTGGGGCTTCCGCCTCGTCGCTCTTGTCGTCACGCTCGCAGGTATCTTCGTCTTCTCTGCCTTGATCGGTGTCATCAGCTCCGGTCTCGAGAACAAGCTCGACGAGCTCCGCAAGGGCCGCTCCCGCGTTCTTGAAAGCGAGCACACGATCATCCTCAACTGGTCGCCCTCGATTTTCGATGTCATCTCCGAGCTCGTGATCGCCAATCAGAGCCGCAAGCGTCCGCGTATCGTCATCATGGCGAACAAGGATAAGGTCGAGATGGAAGAGGAGATCGCGGACAAGGTCAGCGATCTCAAGAACACGAAGATCATCTGCCGCAGCGGCGACCCGACCGATCTCTTCGACCTGTCGATCGTCAACCCGCACACGTCCCGCTCGATCATCGTTCTGTCCCCGGAAGGCGAGGATCCCGATTCCCAGGTCATCAAGTCGGTTCTGGCGCTCGTCAACGATCCCGAGCGCCGCCCGGAACCCTACATGATCGCCGCAGAAATCCGCGATGCCCAGAACACCGAAGTCGCCCGTATCGTCGGTGGCAAGGAGCTGCAGCTCGTCCTCGCCGACGACCTGATCTCGCGAATCGTCGTGCATACGAGCCGTCAGTCTGGCCTGTCGGCAGTCTATACCGAGCTTCTGGATTTCGATGGCTGCGAAATCTACACGCTTCCGCAGCCGGCGCTGGAGGGCAAGCCCTTCGGAGCGGCCGTCATGTCCTATGAAAACAGCACCCTTATCGGCGTCTGCGATGTGAACGGCCAGATCCATCTCAACCCGTCGCCGAACCGGGTGATCGGTCCCGGCGAACGTCTGGTGATCATCGCCGAGGATGATGCCTCGATCCAGACCTGGACCGGTGCGCCGCAGATTGCGCAGTCTGCAATCCGCCAGACCAGGCGTCCGCCCGCTGCAGCAGAGCGGACCCTGATTCTCGGTTGGAACCGCCGTGGATCGATTATCGCCACGGAACTCGGCCGCTACGTGGCCCCCGGTTCGGTCTTGACCATCGCGGCCAGCACCCCGGAGTTCGAGGCAGAGATCGCCGCACTGGCGCTGCCGAACGACAACATGTCCGTATCGCATGTGGTAATCGAGACCAGCAGCAAGTCCGCGCTGGAGGCTCTCGACATTCCCTCCTACGATCACGTCCTGGTTCTGGGCTATAGCGACCACATGTCGATGCAGTCGGCCGATACGCGCACGCTGATCACGCTGCTCCATCTGCGCAAGATCGCCGAGAGCGCGGGCCTCCACATCAACGTGGTGAGCGAGATGACGGATGTCCGCAACCGTGAACTCGCCGAAGTGACCCGCGCCGATGACTTCGTCGTCAGCAACAAGCTAGTGAGCTTGATGCTGGCTCAGGCCTCCGAGAACGAGTTCATGGCGGCGATCTTCGACGAACTGCTCGATGTCGAGGGTTCGGAGATCTACATGCGTCCGGTGAGCGATTATGTGGACATCTCGCAGCCCGTGAACTTCTTCACCGTAGCGCTCTCGGCCCTGCGCCGTGGCGAGCTCGCAATCGGCCACCGGCGCCAGCGTGCGGGCGATGCCGACGAACGCAATCTCGGTGGCGTGACGGTCAATCCGAACCGCTCGGAGATGCTTACCTATACGGACAAGGATATGGTGATCGTGCTCGCGCAGGATTGATGCGCGACAGGGGGGGCCAGACGGTCGACCTCCGCATGAAACATTGGACGGACGGTGCCGAAAGGCGCCGTCCGTTTTTCGTTTGCGGCGGTGGGGAAGGCGCATTGACGTAGTGCTGCAGGGCGACACGAGGGCGCGCCGGGAGACTTTCAGATGCAGGGAAGAGAAATGGTGGGCGATGAGAGACTCGAACTCCCGACATCCTCGGTGTAAACGAGGCGCTCTACCAACTGAGCTTATCGCCCGCTCGCTGACCGGATCATGTCCGCCGCGTCGGTGGCCGTGATCTATGCGGATCGCGGAAAATCTGCAAGAGCGTTTGTGCAGATTTTTTTGTTTTTTTGTCATGGGCCATGTCGACCCATGTGGAAAAGTCAGAAGAATCCTTGTTTTCCGGCTGCGGCGCGTTGTCGCGACCAGCACGCGCCTGAACGCTTCGGGGGAGGGGTGTGGGAAAAAATCGGACGGTCACGGTTTTGTCTTAGATGCTGCTTGACACCTCCGGATGAACCCCGTAGAGAGCCGCTCATCGAACGGCAAGCCGCTCGAAGGGGATCGCCTTGAACCCCGATTTGGAAATGCGCGGGTGTAGCTCAGTTGGTTAGAGTGCCGGCCTGTCACGCCGGAGGTCGCGGGTTCGAGCCCCGTCACTCGCGCCATTCCAAGCCTTCAAGGCATGCTGCTCAGGCAGCGAAGACGTGGGGTCTCCCACGAAATGCGCGTGTGTAGCTCAGTCGGTTAGAGTGCCGGCCTGTCACGCCGGAGGTCGCGGGTTCGA